>JBJXDV010000127.1:0-8650 GCA_046153465.1 Chitinophagaceae bacterium | reverse complement strand
GACTTTTGACTTTTGACTTTTGACTTTTGACTTTTGACTTTTGACTTTTGACTTTTGACTTTTGACTTTTGACTTTTGACTTTTGACTTTTGACTTTTGACTTTTGACTTTTTTAACCCTGTAAGTTACAAAATGACTGCTTCGACCATTCTGTTTTATTTTTTAGCTGTTTTCACTATTGGCAGTGCATTATTGGCTGTTACTACCCGGCAGATTTTCAGGGCTGCTATTTTTCTTTTATTTACATTAATTGGAATTGCAGGAATTTACTTTTGGTTGCAATATGAATTCATTGCCGCAGTGCAAATTGTTGTATACGTTGGAGGCATTGTAGTGCTGATCATTTTTTCTATTTTTCTTACCCAGCAATCCGGAGAACAATTAGCAAAACAACAATTAAGCAGGAAAATATTTTCAGCCCTCGCGGCTTTTTGTGGATTTGGGTTGATACTGATACAAATTCTACAGCATAGTTTTCCCGAATCAACAGAACTTGTAAAAGAACCTAGTGTTCGGAATATTGGCACTCAATTATTAAATATAGATGAAAGCGGTATGGCACTTCCGTTTGAAGTAATAAGTATGTTATTGTTGGCAGCAATGGTGGGTTGTATTGTGATAGCAATGAGGGCACCTGAGAAAAAAATAGTGAATAGCGAATAGTGTGCACTGTAGTTGAAGTATTTTAGAAAATATATTTTTTATAAGAAACTATTTATTGAAATGACACCGGGCTTATATCATACTTTAGTGCTTAGTACAGCCTTATTTTTTATTGGTGTATACGGATTCTTTACAAGAAAAAACCTGATTACGGTGTTAATGAGCATAGAACTTATTTTGAATAGCGTAAACTTGAATTTTATTGCATTCAATAAATATGTATGGCCGGCAAAGCTGGATGGCTTGTTTTTTACATTATTTATAATAGCAATTGCAGCAGCAGAAGCAGCGGTAGGAATTGCGATTATTATTAACTTATTCCGTAGTTATAAATCAATTGATGTAGAGAAAGCGGAAGAGATGAAGTATTAGCGAATAGTTTTATGTAGAAGTATTAGATACGGTTTACTAAAAAAGCATTTGGTAGTAATCTGAGAAAATTCAATATCCTTACCTACAACCACCAAAATCAACTGCATGTTTACAACGGCCAGTGTACTGTTAATCGTTGGATTGCCCCTCTTGGGGTATTTAATACTTGGTCTGTTTGGTAAAAAATATTTTAAAAAAATAGGAGGAATTGTAGCGACTCTTTTAATGTTGGCTACTACTATAATTGCATTATATACTGCGTACCAATATTTTTTTGTATCTGGCAATATCGGCGGCACTTATGAACCTATTATACCTTTACAGTTTACCTGGCTTGAGTTTTCACCGGGAATGTCGATTGATATGGGATTGTTGCTCGATCCTATTTCCTGTATGATGCTTGTAGTAGTTACCGTTGTATCGCTGATGGTTCATATTTTTAGTATTGGTTACATGAAGGGTGAGGAACGATATACTACGTATTTCGCACACCTTTCTTTATTCACTTTTTCAATGTTAGGGCTCGTATTATCGACTAATATTTTCCAGATCTATATGTTTTGGGAATTGGTAGGAGTATCTTCCTTTTTATTGATTGGGTTTTATTATAATAAACCTTCTGCAGTAGCAGCGTCTAAAAAGGCATTTATTGTTACACGGTTTGCAGACCTGGGGTTTTTGATTGGGATATTAATTCTTTCTTTTTATGCCGGAACACTGGATTTCAGTGTACTCATTCAACGCCTTACTTCTGCTCAAAGCTTAAACTTACAGTCAGCAATAGGTGCTACTTTCTTTGGTATATCTGCGTTAACCTGGGGTTTGGTATTGGTTTTTATTGGAGGTGCGGGAAAAAGTGCCATGTTTCCCCTTCATATATGGTTGCCCGATGCCATGGAAGGGCCTACACCCGTATCGGCCTTAATACATGCAGCTACAATGGTTGTTGCCGGAGTGTATTTGGTAGCCAGGATGTTCCCGGTTTTTTCTATGTCTCCACCCGCCTTGCAGTTGGTGATGTATACAGGCGCATTTTCGGCATTGTTTGCAGCGATCATCGCCTGTACACAAACAGACATAAAAAGGGTGTTGGCCTATTCCACCATGTCGCAAATTGGATATATGATGTTTGCATTGGGATTATCAGCGAATGGGAATGGACTGGGTTATACGGCTTCCATGTTTCATTTGTTTACCCATGCTATGTTTAAAGCCTTACTCTTTTTAGGTGCAGGTTCGGTTATTCATTATGTGCATAGTAATGAAATGAAAGATATGGGAGGCTTACGAAAGTTTATGCCGGTTACGCATGTCTGTTTTTTAATCGGTTGTATGGCTATTGCCGGGGTGCCTCTGTTATCGGGCTTTTTTAGTAAGGAAGAAATTCTTTTGGCAGCCTTTGAAAGCAATAAATTAATTTATTGGATGGCTTTAGTAACATCAGGCATTACTGCGTTTTATATGTTTCGTTTGTACTTCAAAATATTCTGGAGTAAAGAGTATCACCCCCATACTACTAGCGCTGCTATTGGTGAAGGTGGTATATTTATAGTAATACCATTAGTTCTTTTAGCAGTTGGAGCAATAGGGGCGGGTTATATTCCTTTTGGACATTTTGTTACATTCAATGGAAAGCCATTGGAGACTTCATTTCATATACTATTTTCTATTGCTCCTGTACTATTTGCTCTCGTTGGTATTTTTATCGCCTGGATGCTATTCAAAAAACATCATTCAAAAGCAACTACAATAGCTACGTCACTTGGGATGATTTATCGATCGGCCCACAGAAAATTTTATATAGATGAAGTTTATTTATTTATTACAAAAAAAATAGTATTCAATCTTGTAGCCAGGCCATCAGCCTGGTTCGATAAAAAAGTGGTAGATGGGGCAGTTAATTTTTCAGGCACTGCCACGGAATGGATTTCTGACAAAATAAAAAGAATTCAATCAGGAAAAGTACAGGAATATGCGATATACTTTTTGATTGGGGCCGTCGCTTTGTTAATTTTAGTTCTTTACGTTTTTAAGGGACACTGAACTAACAATGTAATTGAATTTATAATAATCCAGTAAGTAAATTGGTGCATACTAAAATACGAGAGTAGATTGGTGAATAATGGCCAGGTACAGAAAATTGGAAGAACTTAAAAACAACGAATGAATCTTGTAATACTATTAGTTATTCCTTTGTTAACGTGGGTGGTGGTGGCTGTTGCCCGTACTCCTGTGCAAGTAAGATTTATTTCAATAGCAGGTTCGGTAGCACAGTTATTTACCGCCTTGTACTTGTTCATAAGTTATCGTAGTGAGAGATCAGCAGGTAATGCAGATCAATTTTTATTCAGTTCAGATACGCCTTTGTTCCCTTCATTAGGTATTCATTTTCATATCGGGGTAGATGGTATCGCTATCGCAATGATTTTATTGACGGCATTGGTGGTGCTTGCAGGTGTATTGGTTTCCTGGAAAGTAGAAAAGATGACGAAAGAATTTTACCTGTTGCTGTTGTTGCTTTCTATTGGAGCTTATGGTTTTTTTATTGCCATTGATCTTTTTGTGTTGTTCTTTTTCCTGGAAGTGGCTGTTATTCCTAAGTATCTTCTAATAGCTATTTGGGGAAGTGGAAAAAAGGAATATAGTGCCAATAAACTTGCATTGATGCTTATGGGTGGATCCGCACTGGTGTTGGTTGGTATATTAGGATTGTATTTTTCCGTGAAAGGACAGCATAGTTTTGATCTTCTTCAAATCGCACAATCAACTATATCTAAAGATCAGCAATTAATCTTTTTCCCATTATTATTTGTTGGCTTTGGAGTTTTCACGGCGTTATTTCCATTTCATACATGGGTACCCGATGGGCATTCTTCCGCACCAACTGCAGGTTCTATGTTTTTAGCAGGTATTTCTATGAAGCTGGGTGGATATGGATGTTTGCGCGTGGCTATTTATTTATTGCCAGAGGGCGCAAAGGAGTATGCTACGATCATTATTGTATTATCAACCATTGCCATATTATATGGTGCTTTTGCAACGCTTCTTCAAAAAGACTTGAAGTATATGAATGCCTACTCTTCGGTTAGTCATTGCGGCTTCGTTGTTTTGGGCTATGGCATGCTAACACAAACTGCGATCACTGGTGCTGTGATGCAAATGGTAAGTCATGGATTGATGACGGCCCTTTTCTTCGCAGTAATTGGAATTATTTATGAACGAACCCATACGAGGCAGGTCAATGAAATGGGTGGTTTAATGAAGGTGATGCCATTTACGATGACGATATTATTTATTGCAGGTTTATGTTCATTAGGACTACCAGGATTAAGTGGATTTGTGGCAGAGATGACGGTGTTTATGGGCGCATGGGAAAAGGAAGGGATTTTTTATCGAATTACAACTATTGCTGCCTGTATGTCAATCGTTGTTACTGCGGTTTATATACTAAGGGCTATTGGCCAAACCGCGATGGGCCCTTTAAAAGAAAAGTATAGCCTTGTAAAAGATGCCCTTTGGTACGAGAGAATAGCAGTAATAGTATTGGTGCTGGGCATTTTGGCAATTGGCATCGCTCCTTTTTGGCTAAAGCAATTGCTAACACCGGATATTGGTATAATTATGAATAAATTAAATAGTAAGTAATCAATTATGAGTTTTAAACAGAAAATATCGGACGGTCAATCAGGTAATACCGTTTAGTATCTATATATAAAGAACCATGCTGAATGAATTTTTATTTTTAATGCGATCGGAGTTGCTTATTACGCTCCTTATTTTCCTTTTACTGTTTATTAAACTGGGTAAGGGAATAAGCAATCTAACTGTGTTGAAGTTGGTTTATTTTTTCCTGATCATTAATACAGTGATCCCTTTCTTTGGTGTGCAGGAAGGAAGATTATTCGCCGATATGTTTATCAGTACCCCGATGATATTTTTTCAAAAAGCATTGTTGAGTGGTGGTACATTATTAATTGCATTACTCAATTATGATTGGTTAAAAAAGCATGTTCATCTGTCAGAATTTTTTGTATTGATACTATCAGCGCTGTTGGGAATGTACCTGATGATTTCCAGCGGCAACTTATTGATTTTTTATTTATCCCTCGAATTGGCTACCATTCCCGTTGCTGCACTTGCTAATTTTGATCTTGATAATAATCGTTCTTCCGAAGCCGCAACCAAAATGATTCTTTCCTCAGCATTTTCTTCGGGAGTTTTGCTATTTGGTATTTCATTGCTGTATGGAGCTGCAGGAACTATTCAGTTTGCAGAATTACCGGGCCAATTGCAAAACGGAGATGCTTTGGTATTAACGGGTTTTATTTTATTCTTTACTGGGGTTGCATTCAAATTATCGGTGGTACCTTTTCATTTGTGGACCGCCGATGTATATGAAGGTTCACCGGTAGCGGTAACTTCTTTTCTTTCTGTAGTTTCCAAAGGTTCGATAGCGTTTATTTTTATAACCATCCTTTACAAAGTTTTTCAACCACTCGGCACTGTTACCTATCAACTGTTGGTAATTCTTTCTGTTGCTACGTTAATGATTGGGAATCTTTTTGCGTTGCGGCAAAATAATCTAAAAAGATTCCTGGCGTTTTCTTCTATTGCGCAGGTTGGGTTTATTTTAGTTGGAATATCAGGCGGTACTTTATCAAGTGCAGTATCTGTAGTTTATTTTGTATTGATCTATATATTTTCCAATTTAGCTGCATTTGGTGTAATAAGCCTGGTTACCGAAGCAACTGGCCGTGAAACCATCGATTCTTATAAAGGATTGTATAAGAATAATAAACTATTGAGTTGGGTAATGGCAATTGCGTTGTTTTCGTTGGCAGGTATTCCACCCACTGCCGGTTTTTTTGGAAAATTGTTTTTAATTATGTCGGGAGCAGCCACTGCCGAAATTTGGTTTATCGTACTGGTATCAATGAACCTGGTTGTTTCCTTATTCTATTATTTAAAAGTAGTTCGGGCTATTTTTACGGATAATACAGATAACCAAATGGAAAAAGTTAAACTGAATAGCGTACCTAAATGGACACTGTTATTTTGTACAGTAGCAATCATCGGAATAGGATTTGCAGGATGGATTTACGAGTATATTCTATCCTTGCAGTAAAACGTTCGTTAGGACTTATGTAATGTTAGATAGTACATTAATTGTTTCATGCAATTTGTTTCATGCAATTTGGTTCTTGTTATTTTGTTTTTAATAATTGGTTCTTGGTTTTTTTATTAATTGTTTCTTACTTTTTGATTCTTGTTATTTATTTTTACATTGTTGTTCGAATAAAATCATCTTAATAATTACTAAAAGCCTTTTGCAGAGCGGGTTCTAGCCCCCTCTCTTTTAGGAGAGGGGTAGGGGTGAGGTGATACTTGCAAATGAAACATTTAACTTATTTGGTCGGACAACAATGGTTAGATATTGTTTTAATTGTTTCTTGCAATTTGTTTATTTCTTTTTTGATTCTTATGATCTATTATTATAATTATGGCAATCAATAAAAATCACGAATTTGAAGAATTGAATGGCGTAAAATGCGGCATCGTAGAAAAGAATGTAACTTCTCAACGTGTTTCTTTTTTGAAACCCTTACTGGAGAGAAATGGATTTACGGTGGTGGTTGTATCTACACCGCCACCCAAAACTGCTGTGGTTGTTGCTCCCAAAGAAGATGAGCCGATCCTGCCTTCAGAGCCTTTATTGCCTGAAACCTATACGGTAGGGGTAACCGATTACACATTCAATTCCATAAATGCAATTTTTGGAAGATTGCTTCGTACCTCAGATGGTCATGTAGTTACCCTGGCTTATTGGCAACAAAAAGAGACGACAACCAGCAATGAACAACCCTATTTTGGAAAGATCGTGTAACCGTATTACAGTAAACCTTAAAATTTATTTTATGGAGGTAAAGAATTTATTTGATTGCAATGCATATGCTGAAATTAAAACGCGAATTGATAAACGTACAAATCTTCATCAGCCAATAATGTATTATTTTACTTTAAAATAATAAGCGCCACCACCCGGCGGCGTACCGGTACCACCAGGAAAAAAGTAAAAATGCTGATCCGTATCTTTAAAGTTAATATTGAAAAATGATTTTGTGCACTTGTCTGATTTTGTATACACATTTTCAGCATTGCTAACAACCAGTCGAAATACTCCTTTACGTTTTGGGATAATCCCAAGTTCAAATAAGTACTTTCCATTGTATTCTGCGAATAAAAAATCTCTATATAATTCAATTTTAGGACTTGCCGTTTGAACACCTTTTTTTATAAAATAATTGAAATCATTTGCAGCACTAATGATTTCAGGCGTTGTACCAATAATCTCCTGGAAACCAATAGAACTTCCCAAGTTTAAGGCACCCCCATAATTTATATCCTGCATGGTTCGTTGGTCCTTTAATAAAATGGGCTCCTCTACTTTTAACCAAAAGGTATCATTTACGTTTAAACTATCGTTACCGGGAAAAGCTTTTATGCTAATTTCAAAACTGTAAATCGTTTTACTGCAATCAAACCGTTTATTGCAGGTAAATGAACTGCAGCAAACAGCTATAATTAGAATAAACCCTTTGAATATTTTTATATTAGTATCCATAAAAACTAAATAGTGTAGTTACCCCTGTTAGTTGATTATTATTATTTTCTAACAAGAGCCGTTGTTTGAAAGCTTGCGGAGACTTTACATCACCATCCAGCGCATCAAAAAATTGTAGTTGGCTGATGTCTTCTTGGCTGATGTCTTCATCAGCCAAGAATGTATTATTTTACTTTAAATAAATAGATCCCTCCGCCCGGCGGGGGTATATTGCCGGGAAAACTTACTTCATTAAGGTATAAATGCTGATTGGTGTTCATAAAATCAATTGTAAAAAAAGATTTGGTACATTTGTCCGTGGTTCTGTAAACATTTTCTGCATTGCTCACAAATAATTTGAATACTCCTTTTTGTTGTGGTATGATGGCCAGTTTTAACTTATAACGAGAAGAAATTTCTGCCATTTTAAAACTTCTATATTTAAGACTGTCTGGCCGTTTAATTTCGCTTCCTAAAATTAGGCGATAATTGAATTTCCCAGTTGCCTGAGTATTATACTGATTTGGAGCAATGAATTCTGCAAAACTGAAATCCGTACCCAGGTTAGCTGCATTATCATAGTTAATAGATTGCTTGGTGATGCGATCAGTTAGCGTAGTGGGGTTCATCAAATTCAAAATAGATAGTATCTCCTATAGCAATACTGTCTTTATCGGGGTATGCTTTTATACCCGTTAAAAAACTATGTTTGTTTTTGGAACAATCAAACGATTTCATACAGGTACTGAAGAGACTCACAAATGGTAAAAGTAATATCCAGCTATAGTTAGTTCGTACA
Source organism: Chitinophagaceae bacterium (assembly GCA_046153465.1). Classification (GTDB taxonomy): domain Bacteria; phylum Bacteroidota; class Bacteroidia; order Chitinophagales; family Chitinophagaceae; genus Endoryza. The sequence continues at coordinate 215 of JBJXDV010000127.1, read as the reverse complement.
CACATTTACTAATTATAAAAAATAAAAATAGTATTTACTCCTTGTGCCTGGTTAATATTATTTTCCAATAAAAGTCGTTGACTGAAAGCTTGTGGCGACTCTATATCACCATCCAGTGCATCGAAAAATTGTAGTTGGCTTGTAGGAACACTAGGCAATTATGTATTATTTTACTTTAAAATAATAAGTACCACCACCGGGCGGCGTACCGGCTC
>JBJXDV010000126.1:0-25133 GCA_046153465.1 Chitinophagaceae bacterium | reverse complement strand
GGGTTGAAGTTCAGATTCGCACCAAACGAATGAATGAAATTGCTGAGAAAGGACTGGCTGCTCATTGGAAGTATATAGAAGGAGCAGCAGACGAAAGCAGGTTCGATAAATGGTTTCAACAAATTCGCGAAGTGTTAAACACCCAGGATAGTGATTCAATAGACTTCTTACAGGATTTTAAAACAAGTTTTCTTGCCGAAGAGATTTACGTTTATACGCCAAAGGGAGATGTAAAAATGTTGCCAATTGGATCTACCGCCCTCGATTTTGCATTTTCGATTCATAGTGCGGTCGGATCTCAATGTATTGGCGCCAAGGTAAATCACAAGCTTGTACCGATTAGCCATAAATTGCGAAGTGGCGATCAGATAGAGATAATCACTTCTACTAAACAAAAACCAAACGACGATTGGTTAGGAATAGTAGTTACAGCTAAAGCCAAGAGTAAAATTAAAGATGCACTTAAAGAAGAAAAGCGGAAAGTAGCAGATGAAGGCAAATATATTTTGCAGCGAAAACTTGAAGGAATGGGTGCGGCCTTTAATCAACATAATGCAGATATACTTGCATCGTATTATAAATTTCCTTCTTCACTCGACTTATTTTACCAGATATCTATTAAGAATGTTGATCTCAAAGAATTAAAGGAATTTAATTTGTTGGGAGATAAACTGGAGCCCCCGAAGCCAAACAAACCTATTGCTGAGCTTAAAAGCGATCATTCTCATACTTCTCTTTCAAAAAAAGATACTGAGCTTATTATTTTTGGAGAAAGCAGCGATCGAATCGTTTATAACCTGGCTAATTGCTGTAAGCCTATTCCGGGCGATGATGTGTTTGGTTTTGTAACTACCGGAAAGGGATTAACGATTCATAGAACGAATTGCCCCAATGCAACAAAACTTATGGCCAGTTATGGCCATCGGGTGGTAAAAACGAAATGGGCTAAAAATAAAGAGATATCTTTCTTGACCGGTTTAAAAATAATTGGAATGGATGATGTTGGGGTAATTCATAAAATAACCAATCTTATCTCCGGCGAGTTAAAAATTAATATTAATGCATTGACCATTGAAGCAAGAGAAGGGCTTTTTCATGGAAATATAAAAGTATATGTACATGATAAAGAGGAGTTGGAAGAATTATTGGAACGGCTAAAAAAACTACCTGGTATTGAAACAGTTGACAGATACGACACCGATGCATAATGTATTTGCACACATTTTTTTAGTTGATATGTTATTACATATTGTTTACCCTATTTTTGCGGCTTTGGAAATTCAACTTCAAAAGTTATTGTAATGGTAGATGTTTTATTAGGTCTTCAATGGGGAGACGAGGGTAAGGGAAAAATTGTTGATTACTTTGCTCCCAATTATGATATTATAGCACGGTTCCAGGGAGGCCCCAATGCAGGGCATACCCTATATGTTGATGGCAATAAGATTGTATTGCATCAAATACCCTCTGGTATTTTTCATGAAAATAAAATAAATCTGATTGGGAATGGAGTTGTATTAGATCCCGTAACATTAAGAAAAGAGTGTGATGCTGTTAAATCATTTGGAGTTGATTACCAGAAAAACTTGTATATATCTGAGAGGGCACACCTGATTGTTCCTACTCACCGTGCGCTTGATAAAGCATCTGAACTTGCAAAAGGAAATGAGAAGATCGGTTCAACACTAAAAGGAATAGGGCCGGCATACATGGATAAAACCGGGCGTAATGGTTTGCGCGTTGGCGACTTACTCGATAAAAATTTTACTACCCAATATATAAAACTGCGCTTAAAGCATCAACGGTTATTAGATAGTTTAAATTTTAATGAGGATATTTCGGCCTGGGAAGAAGAATTTTTTGAAGGGATTGAGTTTATGCGGCAATTTAAAATTGTTAATGGAGAGTATTTTATTAACGATAAAATTAAGCAGGGAATGAAAGTGCTGGCCGAAGGAGCACAAGGGAGCATGCTGGATGTAGATTTTGGTACTTTTCCTTTTGTTACTTCTTCCAATACGATTTCGGCTGGAGTATGTTCCGGGCTTGGTATAGCTCCTCAAAAAATTAGAGATGTTATTGGCGTAACAAAAGCTTATTGTACCCGAGTTGGTAGTGGACCTTTTCCAACAGAGTTAGATGATTCAATTGGTGAAGAATTAAGAAAAGTTGGAAGTGAATTTGGAGCGACCACTGGAAGACCTCGCCGATGTGGATGGATTGATCTGGTAGCATTGAAATTTGCCTGTATGTTAAATGGAGTAACTAAACTAGTTATGACCAAGGCAGATGTGTTGGATGATTTCGAAGAATTGAAGGTTTGTACTTCCTATAAAATTAATGGCCAATCTACCAATGAAGTTCCTTTTCAGATGACAAGGCTGTCAATTGAACCAGAATTAAAAGTATTACTTGGTTGGAAAAAAGATATAACTGCTATAAAATTATCGAATGATTTACCTGATGCTGCAAAAAAGTATATTACTTTTATAAATCAATATCTGGGTGTTTCTGTTTTCTGGATATCAAACGGACCAGGCAGGGATCAACTAATAGAAATTGTATAATTTTATGCTGAATCAGGAAAATTAAAAAAAGATAAAAAAAAGTTTGGCTAATTAAAAACTTCGCTGAAATTTTACACCATAATCTTATTGGAAAATGGCAAAATCTATTAAAGGAAAAACTGAAAGCAGTAAGTCTGCACCTAAAGAATCGAAAGAAGCTAATAAGAAAGTTTCTTCTAAGCCTGCAAAGCAATTAGAAGAGGACGATGAGGATGAAGCAGATGATGAAGAAACAACTAAAGCTGCAAACGCGGGAAAGGTATCGTCTAAAAAAGGCAAAGAGGACGATGATGATGAAGAAGATGCTGAAGAGGCAGTTGATGATTGGGATAAGCCGGAGGAAGAAGAAAGTTGGGATCCCGACTTTGAGGAATTTGATTTACCGAAATCAAAAGTTAAGAAAGCTACAGGCGGGGCTGCAAAAAAGGGTAAGGAAGAAGAAGACCTTGGCGTTGATGAAGAATTTAAAGATATGGATTTGTTTAACGATAGCGGATTTGACGACGAGGAAGATGATTTTTAACGTTCGGATGCTTTCACGACTGATTAAATAATGTGAGTAGAGTATTTACTTCTTATTCAATAAGCAACTTTCAGCAAATTAAAATACAGATGTTGAACTGGGCGCAGCAGTTTAACATTTTTGTTTTTTGGATAATCACCAATATCATCATACTTCCTCAACTGTTGAGTGTTTATTGGCGGTAGGCAGCATTCGGCAGTTGCAAGCTCCGCAAGGGGAGGGATTGAATTCAATGGAATCTTTTTTGTCTTTGGAAGACGAGTGGGTTTTTGGCCATTTGGGGTATGATTTAAAAAATGAAATCGAGAACCTTAGTTCATCTAATGAAGATAATGTGCATTTTCCAGATATTTTTTTATTTGTTCCGGAAGTTGTAATCCTATTGAGAGAAGAAAATATTTCTATTGGGGATTTTAATAACGAAGCAGACTTAATCTGCAAACAAATATTAAATTCTTCTTCGTCTATTCGTCCTTCACCGGTTTCTGCAACAATCAAAAGCCGGTTTACACGGGAAGAATACGTTGATATCATTAAAAAATTGAAGGATCATATTTTGAAAGGCGATTTTTATGAAATTAATTTTTGCCAGGAGTTTTATGATAATAACATAATAATTGACCCACTGTCAACATTTGTCTCGTTGGGAAAGATGTCGCCAAACCCATATGGAGCATTTTACCGGTTAAATGATCAATACCTACTTTGCGAAAGTCCCGAGCGCTATTTAAAAAAAACACGGAATGATATTTTTTCTCAACCCATAAAAGGCACGTGGTCGAGAGATCTTGAGGATGAAGTAAGGGACAACGAAAACAAAATAAGTTTGAAGCAAAATCAAAAAGAGCGATCGGAGAATGTTATGGTAGTAGATCTTGTACGAAACGATCTTTCTAAAATTTGTGAAGAAGGGACAGTAGAAGTAGTGGAATTATTCGGCGTTTACACCTTTCCGCAAGTTCATCAATTGATTTCTACAGTTAAAGGTATATTGTTGGAAGAGATCAAACCAGTTGATATTATCCGGGCCACTTTTCCGATGGGATCCATGACCGGGGCACCCAAAAAACGTGTAATGGAGGTCATTGAACAATATGAAAGAACAAAAAGGGGAATTTTCTCAGGCGCTGTTGGTTACTTTACTCCAGATGGTGACTTCGATTTTAATGTGGTTATCCGAAGTATACTGTACAATTCTGCTTCAAAATATCTCTCTTACCAGGCAGGATCGGGAATAACATTTTATTGTGACGCAGAGAAGGAGTACGAAGAATGCTTGTTAAAAGTGGAAGTAATAAAAAAGATATTGACCAATTAAAGCCAATACCTTTCTAAGATTATGTAATCTAAAAAATTATTTATCAACCAGAGGTCTGGAAACTGTGGTGGTTATCGCTGAAACGGAGGCTCCGCTCAATAGCATTTGCACCGATTCATTCAATATTTGATATTTATTACTTACAAATAATTCCATTTTCTCTTCCGGGAGCTTAAGCTCATAGGTATTATCAGCGGTTGCCATCACTCTGTCGAAGTTGGGATTATATCGGTTGAACTCTTCAATATTCATCATTATTATTTTGGCAATTACCACTGAATGATATTTCCCAGATACTTTGGATGTCTTAACAACGGCAAGTTCTTTAGCACTCAGGTTCCGATTTGAAAGTAGTTGGGAAACGGCGCTGATTTGTTCAATGGTTTCGGCCTTTGTAAGAGTTGTCACTCCTCCTTGCCCTTCAAAAATATAATGGGTACCAATGAATTTTTTTACGTGATTGCGGGATTCGTTAGGTAGGTACCGTTGAATTGTCCAAAAATTGCGGCTTCCACCGCTTTTTTTAATTGCACTATTTACATTTCCCGGCCCCCCATTGTAAGCGGCAATAACTAATAACCAATCCCCAAACTGTGCATATAAATCTCTTAAGTATTTAGCAGCAGCAATCGTGCTCTTTTGATAATTTGTCCTTTCGTCAACCTTATGAGTAACTTTCAAGCCCAATTCACGTGCAGTAACTGGCATAAATTGCCAGGGCCCAACTGCACCAGCCCATGAAACAGCAGTTGATTTCAATTCTGATTCAATCACAGCAAGGTATTTCAATTCAACAGGTAAATTATACTTTGTAAATACTACATCAATCATGTTGAAATATGGACGCCCCCAATCTTTTATTTTTAAGAGATCTTTGGTATTTGCCGCCATATAATCCTGCACAAAATTTACGGCTCTTGGATTTAATTTAACTCCGTTTGAGCTATTGTCAGCTGCTTCATATAGGTCAGAAATACCAGGAGCAGCAGATCTATTCAAACTCCCAACCGATTCTGGGGTTTGTAAGGTATCTTTTAGACTGCTAAGCTTATTTTTTTTGGTAACCGCATTAACCGATTTCGAAGCAGGTTTCTTGCTCTTTCTGCCATTGCCGGCGTTTGCAATAGATAGCAATCCAATGCATAAAAAAGAAAGAATTATTAATTTTTGTTTCATCATCATTTTATTTACTCAACAATACCGACCCGTCAAAAGGAATGGATTAAAATGATGTTTTAACAAAGGATAATTGAACTGGAAATAGTTCTACAAAGGATACTAAGACGATTTTTAAATCAAAGGATAGTTGGAGACAAATAGTAGCTTACACGGAGGGTCGAATTTACCAGGTTTCTCATTTCCGTTTTTCTTTGTATTGCTTCATCCAGGTACTGGAGAGCTGTAGCAAAGATAACTCGGAAAATTGGTTAGTCATAACCTGAACTCCAAATGGTAAGCCATTACTGTGCCAAAAAAGGGGTAAAGAAATGCTCGGCAAGCCTGTTAAATTAGCGAAAACTGTAAATATGTCAGCTAGATACATTGCTATCGGGTCTTGAGTTTTTTCACCAAAAGCAAAGGCTGTTCCGGGTGAATTTGGTAAAATGATAGCGTCAAACTGGTTGAAAATCACGTTAGTTTTTTCTACCAATAGTCTTCTTACTTGCTGCGCTTTCGTAAAATATGCATCGTAATACCCCGAGCTTAGAACAAAACTGCCCAGCATAATTCTTTTCTTTACTTCCCATCCAAAACCTTGCGACCTTGTTTGGCAGTAAAACTCTTTAAGGCTGGATTTTTTATCCACATACCTGGAACCAAATTTTACTCCGTCAAACCTTGAAAGATTAGAGGAAGCTTCTGCTGTTGTTAAAATATAATAAGTCGGGATTATATAGTTGAAATATTGAAATTCAACAGGCTCTACCGTATGACCATCTTGATTCAGTTTTTCAATTAATTTTTTTATTTTTTCACCAATTTCCGGGTCAATTGATTTGCTTTCCAATGTTTCTTTAAAAAATGCAATTCGTAATGGTCCGATGTTTCGGGTTAATTGCTTAGAGTACGCATCAATTTTTACTGAAGAAGCTGTGGTATCAAAATCATCGTTTCCGCTCACCACTTCCAAAAGAAGAGCTACATCAGCAATCTCTTTTCCGAAAATTCCAATTTGATCAAAAGAAGAAGCATACGCGATTAATCCATACCTGGAAATCCTTCCATATGTTGGTTTAAGTCCAATTATTCCGCAAAAATCTGCGGGTTGTCGCACTGAACCGCCGGTATCACTACCAAGGCTAACCATACAGCAATCCGATTGAACAGCTACAGCAGATCCACCGGAGGAACCACCTGGTACCCTCGTTTCGTCGATACCGTTAAGAACATTCCCATACGCAGAATTCTCATTCGTTGACCCCATCGCAAACTCATCGCAGTTGGTATGTCCAATAATAATTGCTTCTTCGGCCAATAATTTTTCAACAACCGTAGCATTATAAATCGATGTAAAATTGTGAAGAATCTTTGAAGCAGCCGAAACAGGATGGTCTTTTAAGCATATAACGTCCTTTATCGCAATTACCACACCATGCAATTTTCCAATTGGTGATCCGGAAGTTCTAAGTAAATCTAATGAACTGGCTCTTTGAAGTGCTTCCTCTTCATACACATTTACAAAAGCGTTTAGTCGCTTATTATTTTTAATTGATTGTAAATAAAACTGAACAGCCTTTACACATGACGTATGGCTATTCAGTAAATCGTTATGGTATTGTTCTATTGAAGTATAGGTAAACAAATCATTTACCATTTTTGGAAGCAAAATCTATTGGAAGGAAATGTAGTTTGGAGTTAATGATTAGAAGGAGTTTGTTTGTCTTTTTCTACCATCCCATCTTCTATTTCTTTTTTTACATTATTCTTTGCATCATTAAATTCCCGGATGCCTTTTCCGATACCCCGCATGAATTCTGGTATCTTTCTGCCACCAAATAAAATTAGTACAGCAAGAATTATTAATATCCACTCAGTTCCTCCGGGCATGCTTAATAAAAAATTGTATTTCATATGTATGATTTAATTGAATTAAATTAATGACGCAAGATAAGTTTTTTACCAAATAATTTCATTTTGTATTTCCAGCTGGCTAGTTAAGAGAAGGCACTTATCTTAAATACATGGCAATCTTTAACAATGCTACTCTAACTCGAAGTAGTAGTTAAAGGTAGATCGTTTAGATAAATATTGCAACTTATATCCTTAAACAGTGGAAGAAAAAAATTACGAACGATTTAAATCAAAAAGAAGCTCAATATATATTGAGCTTCTTTTTGATTTAAAATATAATTATGTAACTTATTTAGAAACGTCAGTTGCCATTCGCTTTTCCTTAATTCGCGCACTCTTTCCGCTTCTGCTACGTTGAAAATACAATTTCGCCCTACGTACACGTCCAGACTTGTTTAACTCAATTGAATCGATATTAGGAGAAAATAGTGGAAAGGTTCTTTCTACTCCAATACCATCAGATATTTTTCGAACTGCGAAGCAGGCTGTATGACCAGTTCCCTGACGTTTTACAACGTCGCCACGAAAACTCTGGATACGTTCTTTACCACCTTCTACAATTTTATAGTTAACCGTCACATTATCACCGGCTTTAAACTTCGGGAATTCTTTTTTACCTGTCAACTGCTCGTGTACAAACTGTACTGCTGCGTTCATAGCTAATAAATTTAAGGACTGCAAAAGTAACTAAAAAGTTGAAAGTTTGCGGTTTGATCACTAAAGTTTTTTGAAAGGCTTAATTACTAGAAAATTTTATTTTTTTCAATTTATTAGCGGGCAACGTTTACAGCTCTTTTTTCCCTTATTACTGTTACTTTTATTTGGCCGGGAAAAGTCATTTCATTTTGAATTTTCTGGGCAATTTCAAAGGAAAGTTTATCAGAATCGGCATCACTTACCTTATCTGCTTCAACAATTACACGAAGTTCACGACCCGCTTGTATTGCATATGCTTTCTCCACTCCAGTATAAGCCATAGCAAGATTTTCAAGGTCCTTGATACGCTGCAAATATTGCTGCATAATTTCTCTTCTGGCACCAGGGCGAGCCCCGCTTATTGCATCGCAGGCCTGGACGATCGGTGAAATAACATACTGCATTTCCATTTCATCGTGGTGTGCACCGATGGCATTTATTACAGCAGAATTTTCGCCATATTTTTCTGCCAGTTTTGCACCTAATAAAGCATGACTTAACTCTGATTCTTCATCAGGTACTTTGCCAATATCGTGTAAAAGACCAGCCCTTTTTGCTAGCTTAGGATTAAGACCAAGTTCAGCAGCCATTGTTGCGCAAAGATTGGCAGTTTCCCGACTATGCATCAATAGATTTTGTCCATAAGATGATCGGAATCTCATTCGCCCAACCATTCTTACTAATTCTTTATGAAGTCCATGGATACCTAATTCAATAACCGTTCTTTCTCCAATTTCCATCACCTGCTCCTCTATTTGTCTCTTAGTTTTTTCAACGACTTCCTCTATTCGCGCAGGATGAATTCTACCATCTGAAACCAGCCTTTGTAAACTTAAGCGAGCAATCTCTCTTCTGAGTGGATCAAAAGAAGAAAGAATGATCGCCTCAGGGGTATCATCAACAATTAAATCAACTCCTGTGGCAGCCTCAATCGCCCGAATGTTGCGACCTTCTCTTCCAATAATCTGACCTTTAATCTCATCACTTTCAAGATTAAAAACTGTGATTGAATTCTCAATGGCCTGTTCAGCGGCAGTACGCTGAATCGTCTGAATGATAATTTTTCGCGCTTCTTTGTTCGCTTTTTGTTTTGCATCATCAACTATTTCCTGTTGGATGCCGAGTGCCTGTGAATGTGCTTCGCTCTTTAAACTTTCTATTAACTGATTTTTTGCCTCGTCTGCCGTAAGGCCCGCAATTTTTTCTAATCGGCGGATATGTTCTTCCTGGTGTTTTTCAAGCTCTGTTCTTTTTAAATTTACAACATCAATTTGCCGGTTAAGGTTGTCTTTTATGGCCTCATTATCTTTTAATTGTTTGTCAAGCCCTGTTTCTTTTTGAATTATACTTTGTTCCTTTTGCCTGATCCTGTTTTCCGACTCAGTAGCTTTTCGGTTACGCTCCATTACCTCTTTTTCATGGGCAGATTTTAGCTGAATAAATTTTTCTTTTACTTCAAGTTCTTTTTCTTTTCTTAATGTCTCTGACCTTAGCTGTGCTTCTTTAATCAAATTCTGAGCCTGTGCTTCGGCTTCCTGAACTTTTCGGCTCGTATTTTTTGCAAAAATTAATTTGCCGGCCAGTAGTCCGGCCAGTAGCGCAATTCCACCAATTATATAAGTTAACGTTTTCGGTTCCATTATCTTTCAATGATTTTAATGATTCTATTTTAGTATGTATCCGTTCAATGTTATGTTTTTGTTCCATAACGCTCGTAGGCTTGCGAAAATACGGAAATTACCCTACCAAACGGAAGGGATTGGACATAATGGAATAATTTATGAAAGCGGTTGGTTTACAAAATTCCCTTTCTGATCTATAATCCAAAATAATTAAATCAATGTTCTAAAAGTAAATAGTTTCTTAGTATTAATTGCTAAGAAAGCAATTGGAAGAAAATTTAAAAATAGGGTAGCAATTAAATTAATTAGTAAGAGCGACAATCAATTAATCCAATTTTCCATATCTGTTATTTTGGAGGTAGACATTCAAAGATTAAAAAGCGGGAACATCTATTTTATTGTACTGTCCAGTAAGCTTTCTAATTTATTAAGCGAATCCTCCGTAGCCTTTGAAAAGCCAACAACCTGTTCCTTCTGTTGCTGGGTAGCATACCAAAGAATTACCATGGATACATAATCCTGCATATCCTTCCCTGAAAACATTGTTTTGAATTCAATGATTTTGTCATTAATTTCTTTTAATGTTCTCCGAACAACTTCCTCGTCTTTAGGTTCAACCTTTACCCGATAGCTTCGATCGGCGATGATAATATTTATTGGAATTAATGTATCCATATCTTGGTTATTTCAAATGGTTCCTTTATTTTTATCCACATTTAATTCACATGGTCAATTCAGACTAACAATTAAAGGGTCGTTTTGGATGATTAAGTTAAAGTATCCCATGAAGACAATCACCAAAACCTGACGATCAAATGATAGCAAAAATTAAGTCGCCCGTGTTTATTGACGCGTTGACTTTTGAATTAGAAGCCCCTCTCTGCGCTAGCCTTAAAGCCATCCTTCGTGATGACAAAGGATATGAATGTAGTCGCTTGGAAACCAACATGACATTGGGAGAAAGTACCGTAACCTGGAAAGGACTAAACGATCTTCCTTATGGTGTTTACACATTGGAACTTTCTCAGGGCGAGGATGAATTAAAAATGCGGATGGTAAAGCGTGTATGATTTTACTCTTCCAGCATTGCAATGCACCGGTCAATTTCCCGGAGGTATCCATTCATTCGTTTTTCTAACTCCTTTTTTTCATTCTCTGAGATGTTCCCATCGGCAAGCTTAAGCGCTGCTACCCGCTGTTCTAAAACATCTTTTTGAATGTTTGCTCTCTTTAAATTTTCTTTTAGTATTGTATTCTCAATTAGCACCTTTTCCTTTTCTTTATGAAGCAACTGGTATTGTTTCAGCAAATGCTGAAGTTTATCCTGAATTCGTTTTAATTGGTGCTCCATATAAAAATCCTATTTTCTAATTTCTACCTCTAATTTTTTTTCCAGGGCAACCATAATATCGCTCATCATACTATCAATTTCCTTATCGTTGAGCGTTTTTTCATTGTCCAGAAACGTAAAACTCAGCGCCAGTGATTTTTTATCTCTTCCTAATTTTTCACTTTCAAAAATATCAAACAATTTTATTTCCTGAAGTTTATCAATGGGTAGAGTTTTCACCGTTTTTTCCACTTCGCCGAATGATAGGGATGATGGAACGATCATTGCAAGATCACGGTACACGGGCAATTGTTTCGGTAATTCTGAAATCTTAAGATCATTATTATATACCAAATTTAATAAGGTGTCCCAATACATACTTGCGTAAAAAACAGGTTGTTTGATATCGAATTTTTTTAATTCATTTGATTGAACGATTCCTAGCTCACAAACATTTTCTGTTCCGTAATTAACAAGAAGGCAGGACTGCAGTTTTCGATTAGATCCTGTTTCCCAAGTAGTTTTTTTTAATCCCATTAATTGAAAGAGATTATTAATTATCCCTTTCATAGAATACAGGTCAGCGGGGTAACCTTTTCTTTTCCAAGAATCTTCACTATCGTTTCCAGTAATATATAAACAAAGGTGATTGGCTTCGTTATACTGTCCTGGTTTCTGTGTTGTATAAATTTTACCAAATTCAAAAAATCGAAGATTGTTATTTTTTCTATTTAGGTTATACGAAACACATTCTAATCCGGTTTCCAACATTGAAGGACGCATAATGTTATGATCAGCGCTCAGGTTGTTTAAAAGGGTTACTGTTTTTTCTAGATCCTCCTTATTAAAATAGGCAGCATTTGTAATAGAATTCGTAAAAACTTCATTGAATCCTAATCCCACCAAATAATTGGCAATTTTTTCTTTCCATATATGTTTGTATCCAAAGGTCTCAACCGATGGGGAAATTGTTATTGAAACAGGAATTTCAATATTGTCTAATCCGTCAATACGCATAATTTCTTCAACAATATCAGCGGCCATATTAATGTCGGGTTTGCTATATGGAACGGCAACTGCTATACTGTCTGAATCCTCTTTCAAAAATTCAAATCCTAAACTCCTAAGTATATTTTTTACCAGCGATGGTGCGTATATTTTACCACTCAATTTTTTTAAGAATGAATAGGTAAGCGTTACATGCGTTTTTGGTTTAGCATTGGGATAAATATCAATAATTTCTGAAGCAATTTCACCGCCCGTTAGTTCAGTAATAAGCAAGGCTGCTCTTTTCAATACATTCACTGTATTACTGATGTCTGTATTTTTTTCAAAATGGGTAGCGGCATCCGTCCTCAATTCATGCAGAAAGGATGTTTTACGAATATCAACCGGATTAAACCAGGCGCTCTCCAGGAAGATTGACTTAGTTTCTTTTGAAACCCCACTTAATAATCCTCCAAAAACTCCTGCTATACACATAGGCTCCGAGTTGCCATTGCAGATCACAAGATCCGATCCCGAAAGTTTTCTTTCTTTTTCATCCAGCGTTACAAAAGACGTTCCCTCCGCTAAATTTTTTACTATGATTTTGTTGCCTTTGATAGCCGCAATATCAAATGCATGCAATGGTTGCCCGGTTTCATGCAAAACAAAATTTGTGATATCAACTATATTGTTAATCGGCCGCTGACCAATCGATTTTAATTTTTGTTGCAACCAATGGGGGCTTTCTTTAATAACAATATTTTTTATACTCACGCCACTATAGCGTTGACAGGCATTACTATTTTCAATAATTACATCAATAGGAAGTGAATTGCTTTTAGATTCAAATGAATCTTTAAAGAATGTTATTGGATTAAGCTCTTTGTTATTATGATGGGAAAGATAGGCACAAACATCTTTTGCGATGCCCATATGGCTCATTGCATCCATACGGTTGGGTGTAAGTCCTATTTCATAAATCCAATCAGTATAAGGCTTAAAAAAATCTGAAGCCGGCGTACCTGGTTTTAGCTGTTCAGGTAATACTAGTATTCCATCATGATTATCGCTAAGCCCAATTTCATCTTCAGCGCATATCATTCCATAACTTTCTATATTTCGAATCTTTGCCACTTTCATCGTCACTGGGCCTCCTTTATATGGAAAAATGGTAGCGCCCACCGGTGCTATCACTACTTTTTGCCCTATTGCTACATTGGAAGCGCCGCATACGATCTGTATCAAATCGGAACCACCGATATTTACTTTTGTTAACGACAACTTATCGGCATTGGGATGTTTTTCGCAATCAATTATTTCACCAATTACCAGGCCATTCAACCCGCCTTTAATTTCTTCATAGGGAACCAGACTTTCTACTTCAAGTCCTATCGAAGTCAAAATTTTACTCAATCGTTCAGGATTAACCGTAAACAATAAACCTGCGTCAATCGATGGCAGGTACTCATTTACCCAATTGTAACTTATAGTCATGATGAATATACACTTATGGTCCTTTTCAACGGACTGTTTAAATTGTAACAAAGATAAATGAATGGTGGAGAAGAAAACGATTGCTTATTCTTTTGCATCATTCATTTCTATCCAATAACCGTCTGGATCCTGGAGCCATAATTGTTTTACCCCATCAACACGAGTAGTTATTGACATTTTATTATTTACCCAATCTTCCCAGGGGATATTTTTTTTTCGAAGCGTTTCAACAAATTTTTCCATTGAAGAGATACTAAAACAAATGTGGTTGCCCTTATAATATTCTTTTTTGGATGTTGCGCCCTGAATAATATGCAAAGAAGACCCTGGTCCAATCTTCATCCAGGTATGTTTGCCATCATGAAAAGGTTCCGGGATCGTATCAAGCCCAATAATATCGTGATAAAAATCGGTACTCTTTTGAAGATCCATTACATAAATGGCTAAATGGTTAATCCTTGTATTATTACTTTGGGCTTTGGAAAATTGAGGTGGAAAAAAGAAAATGGTGGCAACAAATAGTAGTTGGTTAATTTTTTTCATTATACAAGGTAATTTATTTTTTCTCTTTTTAAAGCACAATAGTTAAAGTTCATTTATTTGAGAACCTGTCTAAAATTCATACTTCTAATAATATAAGCCGCAGATTCGCAGATTAAAAAACCTCAACTAGGAAAACTTATCCGTACTACATCTGCGGCTATACAAAAAAATATAAAATCATTTTTAGACAGCCTCTGAGAAAAGTTTTATATAGAAAAGAATTGAGAACTATCTAAAATAATTTCTAGTCCGTAGTCGCTATTAAGATGTCGGCGAATCAACAAATAACCACAAAAAATTCTTGATTTAAAAAAAGCTCGTGAAATGTTGATGGATATATTAATTGAAATTAACAGTTGAATGCCAAACTTTTTTAGAGAAAATGTTTCGCACATCTGTTGTTAACTTCTACTTTCAAATGGTGTCTATTTTTTTTAAATTGTGAATAAGCCGGTAAATCTTGTGAAGAAAGGCTTTAGTTTGTGGAAAACCCGCAGAACAAAATGGCAATAAATTTTAGTTTGTATTTTCTGACTTTTGCAAGGTGCCCATCGTTATATTCGCTCACTGACTCGATGGGTAACATTCTCGCAACAGTGGAACAATAATTAATTAACACAAGACTGGAACGAGCCTGCAGGTCATTCGTTGGAATATCCAATTGATGAGGCACATAATTTTTATTGTCATTTTTTACAGAAAACCAAATAGTATTTTTAAACGAATGTTTTAATTTTTTTTGAATAATAATGGATTTAACAAACCTCAATAAGGACAGAAATAAAACAAGACGCAAAAGTTCATCCGATCTCAGCACAATGGTATATGGAAAAGTGCCCCCTCAGGCCAAAGACCTGGAGGAGGCTGTACTCGGTGCAATTATGCTAGAAAAAAGTGCGTTTGATGCAGTAGTTGAAATTTTAAAACCTGAATGTTTTTATACTGATGGTCATCAGCGGATTTATCGCGCAATGCAGGGATTGCAACAAAAAAATCAGCCTATTGATATATTAACGGTGGTGGAGGAATTAAAGACTCGTGAAGAATTGGAAATGGTTGGCGGCCCCTATTATGTTACTAAACTCACCAATGCGGTTATTTCTGCAGCAAATATCGAAGCACATTCGCGTATCATCCTTCAAAAATTTATTCAGCGAGAATTGATTCGAATTAGTGGCGAAATCATCAGTGACTCTTACGAAGACAGTACAGATGTTTTTGATTTACTGGACGATGCAGAAAGCAAACTTTTTGAGATCACGAACAATCACCTCCGTAAAAATTTTGATAGCATAGATACTGTGCTCGTAAAAACAGTACAGCGTATTGAGGATATGCGACACCGCAATGAAGATATTACGGGCGTTCCTACTGGATTTGCATCTTTAGACAGGGTAACCTATGGTTGGCAAAATACAGATTTGATTATCCTTGCAGCACGGCCTTCAGTTGGTAAAACAGCTTTTGCTTTAAACCTTGCTCGAAATGCGTGTCTTCATCCAACAAAATCAACACCTATTGCTTTTTTTAGTCTTGAGATGAGTGCCGGACAATTGGTTCAGCGTATATTGAGTGCCGAGAGTGAAATATGGCTAGAGAAGATAGCCCGGGGAAAACTTGAAGAACATGAAATGAAACAATTGTACGCAAAAGGTATCCAGAAATTGGCCAAGGCTCCGATGTTTATTGATGATACCGCGGCATTAAATATTTTTGAGCTTCGAGCAAAGTGCAGAAGGTTAAAGAACAAACATAATATTGGAATGATCATCATTGACTACCTCCAGTTAATGAGTGGTAGTAATGACAGAAATAGTAACAGGGAACAGGAGATCAGCAAAATTTCGCGTGACCTTAAAGGATTGGCGAAAGAACTACAGGTACCAATAATTGCACTTTCTCAATTAAGCAGAGAAGTAGAAAAACGAGGAGCAAAAGATGGTAATAAAATTCCACAGTTAAGTGATCTCCGGGAGTCGGGTGCCATTGAGCAGGATGCCGACATGGTAATGTTTTTGTACCGGCCGGAATATTATGATATTACTGCCAATGAGTTTGGTGAAAGTAATAAAGGAGAAACCCATGTTCGGATAGCAAAGCACCGGAATGGTACGTTAGAAACGGTTAAACTGAGAGCCTTACTGCATATTCAAAAATTTACAGAATGGGAAGGCGATGATAATGCAGGAATGGGTGGTGGGAATTGGAGACCTGTATCAACGGATGAGGGAACTAAAGGGGGCGCAGGCGCAAAATTGTATATTCAGGCGGGGAGTAAGATGAACGATTTGCCAATGGACGATGGTGAAGAATCACCTTTCTAAAGGCGTGCTACTTCTTCAACCCTAATCTTATTTTTCTTCTATTTTTGCTGGTAATTTTTAATGTTCCGCATTTTGAAAGCAGCAATCATAACTGGATGGCATAGGTTTTTTCTTTCTGGTTTCAGAAGTTCCGTCTATTTTTACAAATGCAGTTACCTTTTTTTTACATTGATTCAATACGGGCGGTTGGTGATTCGCTTACACTGAATGAAGAAACATCAAAACATATTGTGAGTGTTTTACGCATGAAAGCCGGAGAGGAGCTACATCTCACTGATGGAAAGGGAAATTTAATTAAAGCTGAAGTTTTATATAGTGATAAGAAACATTGCGAAGTGTTAATAAAATCAGCGAAGTTTGAATTTCGAAAATCGCATCAGGTTACTATTGCACATTCTCTATTAAAAAATGCAAGCCGTTTTGAATGGTTTCTCGAAAAAGCAACCGAAATAGGTGTGGGTGAAATTATTCCCTTGTTATGCGAACGAACGGAACGTTTACATTTTCGAAAAGATCGTATGGTAGGTTTGATTGTAAGCGCTATGCTGCAAAGCAGGCAATGTTGGCTACCACAACTACAGGAACCTTTGAAATTCGATAACTATATAGAATTAGATTTTCCTGATTATGATCTGTT
This sequence comes from Chitinophagaceae bacterium, assembly GCA_046153465.1. Classification (GTDB taxonomy): domain Bacteria; phylum Bacteroidota; class Bacteroidia; order Chitinophagales; family Chitinophagaceae; genus Endoryza. The sequence continues at coordinate 8,020 of JBJXDV010000126.1, read as the reverse complement.
CATTGGTTATTGCGACGATCATAAAAAACCTGCTTTAAGCAATAAACTTAAAAAATTTCAGCATTCGCTTGTTTGCATAGGCCCGGAAGGAGATTTTACAAAGAATGAAATTGAAAAATCTTTGGAGCAGTCGTATATCCCGGTTAGCCTTGGTAATTCGAGATTGAGAAGTGAAACAGCGGGCGTTGTAGCGGCAACGTTATTATGTATAGATACTTAATTCGTCTTTTCAGTTCTCTAAAAGCATACGTTAATTAATGAGAAGGATACCCAATCTCTATTGTATCTGGCACCAGTTTAAGTTACCAGGTATGTTGCTTTAGCTGGCTGTATCGGATGCGTAATCCTCCTGCTCTTTTAAAAAGGGTTCATTAAGTATTACTTTACGTGATTTTCGTTTTTTATCACGGCTCGTCATTGTCATATTCAACATTTCTACTCCAAAAGAAAAAGCCATTCCGAAATAAATATAATTTTTAAGATGTAATTGATGTGCCGCTTCACTATCCCAGCCTTCTACGATTAAGCTGATACCTATCATCACCAGGAAAGAAAGGGCGAGCATTTTAAGCGTAGGATGTTTGTGGATAAAGGAAGAAATTTTTGCACTGAAAAGAAACATTACAATCATAGCAATTACAACCGCAGCAATCATAATTTCAACAAATTTTGCAGTACCCCCTGCCGTTATAATACTATCGAATGAAAATACAGCATCAATCAAAATGATTTGCCCGATTGCTTTTCCAAAGCCAAGTGGCTTATTATTTTCCGGGTTTGCGTTTGGGTCTTCACCTTCCAGTTTAGCATGGATTTCCATTACCGATTTGTAAATAAGAAATAATCCGCCTGCCAACATTACAATGCTGGCAAGATCGAAACCTTTCCCCAAAATTGTAAAAACTGCTTTCCCTTTTTGCTTAAGTAACCACCCCAACCCAAGAAGCAATAAACTTCGCGAAAGAATGCCGGTTATCATCCATAACCTTCTTGCCTTTTTTTCATTTTTTTCATTCCTCAACCGGTTCATTACAATGCTAACGAATATCACATTGTCTATCCCCAACACAATTTCTAAAACGACCAATATCAAAAAACTAATTAAAGAGTCTACACTAAATAATTCCTGCATAATCAAAAAAATTTGCTTCGCAAAAATAGTGTATTCGTTGAACGTCAGGCTTTCGTATTTTATGAAGATCAATAGAAAAATGGGAAATTCGATATCTGGCACAATTTTGTTACCGGATTCCAGTTATAGAATAGAACCCAATAATCCTTTTCAATTATAGCATAGATTTCTACCCTTTTACAGATTCTTGAAAATCCAAAAACCGTAAACCAATGAAAAGGGTATTATTTGTTGTATTCCTCCTGAGTACTTTTTTTGCCCACGCACAATTCAATAATGATTTCAATGATAATTTTAGAAGCGTAAAGGTGGCAGCCGGATATACACATGATTTTCCGGGACTCACCGGATATGGCGTTAGCGGAGAGTTTTCATTAAATATTTCAGATCGGATTGAAGGATCAATTGGTATAAAACGCATGAGTATGCAGGGTTATCCAAGAACAAACATTGTGAAAGAGTATACCCGTGCTACTACTATTGATTTTAATATTTTCTATTTGCCGATGCAAACAGAAACACACATTATTCGTATCGGCGCAGGTTATTCCTTCTCATCCTATGCTATTCGCCGATCGTTTCCAATAACAACGGATAATGGAATTGAAAAACAAACAAGGTGGCCGGTTCAAGATAAAAAAAGTAATACTTCTGGAGCGAACTTACTTGCAGAATATGAGTATATGATTGCAAATTCTAATTTTTCGGTGGGTATGAGAGCTGCATTGTACAAAGCCTACGACCGGGTATATTATATTGGTCCTTTTGTTGGAGTACGATTTTAATATTCGGAAAACTATTTTAGCCCGGCACAAATTCGTTTTACAATAGCCGGTCCCTCATAAATAAAACCTGTCCATACTTGTATCAACGAAGCACCTGCCTTTATTTTTTCGTTTGCATCAGCCGCAGTAAATATCCCACCTGAAGCAATAATAGGTAATTGACCTTTTGTTTTTTGATGGATATACCGAACCATTGCTGATGATCTTTCGGTAAGTGGTTTGCCACTCAATCCTCCCGCACCAATCGACTTGATCTGTTGTTCAGGAGTTTTAAGATCGGCACGGCTAATGGTGGTGTTTGCAACTACAAGTCCATCTAATTTTATTTCCATAGCCAATTCAATTACATCATCAATTTGCGTTTGTACAAGGTCGGGAGCAATTTTTAATAACAATGGTTTTGGGGCTACTTGTTTTTTATTTAAGAATTGAAGGTGGGAGAGAATTTTTCGTAACGATTCTTTTTCCTGCAATTCGCGTAAGCCAGGTGTATTGGGTGAACTTACATTCACTACAAAATAATCTACCCAATCGTATAATTCTCCAAAGCAAATTTCATAATCTCTCCAGGCTTCTTCATTGGGAGTGTCTTTGTTCTTTCCGATATTTCCTCCAATAATAAGTTGAGCATTAATTATGCCTTCCAAAGTACTTTTCCAAACTTTTAATCGTTCAGCTACTACTTTTACGCCATCATTATTAAATCCCATTCGGTTAATAAGTGCGTTGTCTTTAACCAATCGGAATAACCTCGGTTTTTCGTTACCTTTCTGAGATTGTGGAGTTACAGTTCCTATTTCAATAAATCCAAATCCCAACGTTTTTAATTCACGTAAATACAAAGCATTTTTGTCGAACCCTGCTCCCAACCCCACTTTATTTTGAAAAGGAATATTCCATAAGTAAATAATATCTTTATTAGGGGGAGAAAATGCTTTTGCAAGAAGAACTCTTATCCATTTAACATTGCAGGCAATTTTCAGTATTGACATTGAAAAATGATGTACTGCTTCAGGGTCAAACCAAAAAAGAACGGCACGTAAAAATTGATACATTGTGTGCAAGTTAATATGTTCAAGGCAAAATAATTTGTCCTATTTGATCTTGGCTTTTAGAAAAATTTGGATAAAAAGTAATTCTGATTTTCATTAAAAATTAGTTATGAAAAAAACCTGCTCTTTTGCAATTGTATTTATTATTGGGTTTGCTGGATTTTCTCAAACTGATACTGCTCTGAACAATCGGCTTAATGAATATATAAAAGTCAGTAAATCGTTGAATATTGTAAGGCTGATGGATTATATCCATCCTAGTCTATTTACTCTTGCGCCCAGGGAGGAAATGATCAAACTTTTCGAAAATGTTTATGATAATAAGGATATGTCAATTGTTATTGATACCCTGCAAAAAGGACTTATGAGTAAGCCATTCTTCATTCAGGAAACTCAGTATGTCAAAGTGGATTATTATATGGTAATGCAAATGACGTTTAAAAACGAGGATAAGATGAATGATTCGAATTTTGTCAATTCTATGAGTGGGGCTCTTCAGGATGCCTTACCTAAAAAATCAGTTAGTTATAATAGCAATGCACACTATTTTACTATTAGGGGGATGGATGTTTTACTGGCTATTAAGGATGGTCCATCAACAGAATGGTTTTTTTTAGGATATGATGGAAAAAATGAGATGACCAAAAGTCTATTCCCAAAAGAATTAATAGAACATTTTGAGCTTGAATAATTTAGTTGTTCATGCAACTAGTTTGTCGAAAATCTTGTATCTTTAATTTTATTAAAAGTAAAAATTATGCAAGAGGCTTATATTGTAGCAGGCTACAGAACTGCCGTTGGCAAGGCAAAAAAGGGGGGATTTCGATTTACAAGACCCGATGATTTAGCCGTGGATGTAATTAAAGGTTTAATGGCATCGTTACCGCAGTTAGATTCCAAAAGAGTGGATGATGTTATTGTTGGAAATGCAGTTCCTGAAGCCGAGCAGGGTTTACAAGTCGGAAGAATTATAGCAGCAAGGGCGCTGGGATACGAGGTGCCGGGTATGACAGTTAATCGCTACTGTGCATCCGGGCTAGAAACTATTGCCATTGCAACTGCTAAAATTCGCATGGGCCAGGCCGATTGTATTATTGCTGGTGGTACTGAAAGTATGAGTCTTGTACCAACAGCCGGATGGAAAACCGTGCCTGCTTACTCTATAGCAAAGGATGAACCCGATTACTATTTAAGTATGGGACTTACCGCCGAAGCAGTTGCAAAAGAATATAGCGTTAGTCGCCAAGACCAGGATTTATTTTCTTTCAATTCTCATCAGAAAGCAATTGGTGCCATACAGAAGGGATATTTTAAGCCCGGTATTCTGCCAATAACCATTAATGAAATTTACCTTGATGAAAAAAATAAAAAGCAACTTAAAACATATATAATAGATACAGACGAGGGTCCCCGTGCTGATACCAGTGCAGAAATATTAGCAAAATTAAAACCCGCTTTTGCTGCCAATGGTACGGTTACTGCAGGAAATTCTTCGCAAACTTCCGATGGTGCTGCCTTTGTAGTTGTAATGAGTGAAAGGATGATAAACGAACTTGGATTAAAACCAATAGCACGACTGATAGGTTGCGCATCGGCGGGAGTTCATCCAAGAATTATGGGTATTGGCCCTGTTGAAGCCGTTCCAAAAGTATTAAAGCAAGTAGCGATGAATATTGGTCAGATTGATTTAGTAGAGTTAAATGAAGCATTCGCATCGCAGGCGTTGGCTGTAATAAGAAAGCTTGAATTGAATCCTGAAATAGTAAATATTAATGGAGGAGCTATTGCCCTTGGGCATCCATTGGGTTGCACCGGTTGTAAACTTAGCATTCAACTAATAAATGATATGAAACGACTCAATAAAAAATATGGAATTGTAACCGCATGTGTTGGGGGTGGGCAGGGTATTGCCGGTATCATTGAGAATATTGCGTAAAGTCAAAAAAATATTTTTATGCCCTGATTAATTAATCGGGGCTTTTTTTTGGTATATGTACCAATTTTTTGGAGAAAATTTACGTTAATAAAGGGTATAACCATGTGTGGCAACATTTTTGATTTTACTCTGTAACTTTTTAAATAATTTACTAGTCCTAACTGGTGGTATGAAAATCACCTAAATAAAAAATGCTTATGGACAGAAGAGATTTCCTGACCCTAAAAAAAGATGCTGGTTTACCTGTACCGGTTTCTGTTGACAATGTTCGTGGCATCCAATCCGGATTAAACCCCTACGGAGGTGCCTGGACTACTAAAGAAATATCCCATCTATTAAAGAGGACGATGTTTGGTGCAGCTAAAGCAGATATTGATTATTTCCGTGGACTTACGATGAGCCAGGCTGTAGATGAATTATTAAATACGATAGGAGTTTCGCCAACCCCTCCTTTAAAGAATTATGATAATACCGATACTCCTGCCGGAGATCAGGATCTCAGCGTTCCGCAATGGTCAACCTGGATAAATACTATTACTGATGATGGTGGAGTAAATTATAGGAGGAGGCAATCCTTAAAAGCATGGTGGATTGGAAATATGGTTAATCAAAACCGATCTATCCAGGAAAAAATGATTTTGTTTTGGCATAATCATTTTGCGACTGAAGGTAATGGATACGATCGGGCAAACTTTGGTTATAAACATTATCTATTACTTAAACAATATTCGCTTGGTAACTTCAAACAATTCTTGAAAGCCATAACGATTGACCCTGCAATGCTTCGTTACCTTAACGGATACCTGAATTCTGCCTCTGCCCCCGATGAAAATTATGCACGTGAATTACAAGAGCTTTTTACTGTGGGAAAAGAAAATAACCCAAATTATACCGAATTGGATGTTCAGGTTGCAGCCAAAGTACTTACGGGTTGGCAAATAAATTTTACAACAGAAGCAGTTACTTTTAATATAAACAAACACGATAAAACAAATAAAACGTTTTCTACCTTTTACGGAGCAAGTACCATAGCAGGAAGGGTAGATGCAACTGCTGGAGATGTTGAATTAGATGATCTGCTAACAATGATTTTTAATAAAAAAATTGAAGTATCTGAATTTCTAGTTCGCAAACTGTATCGTTGGTTTTGTTATTATACGATCGATTCCGATACAGAAACAAACGTTATTAAACCTTTGGCTCAAATTTTTCGCGATAATAATTGGGATATTAAAATTGTAATGTCTGCTTTATTAAAAAGTGAACATTTTTTTGATGCCCTGAATTTTGGGGCACTTATTAAGAGCCCGGTTGATTTGATGGTGGGCATGTGCCGCGAATTCAATATTAAATTTCCTGCGGCTGGGCAAAATGAACAGTCTTATGCCATGTGGTCAATAATGAAAGATTTCGGATTTCTTATGCAGCAAGATATATTAGATCCGCCAAATGTATCTGGCTGGTCTGCTTACTATCAGGCTCCTCAGTTTCATGAAATTTGGATTAACGGAGATACTCTACCAAAGCGCACCTTGTTTTTTGATATGCTTACCTACAATGGATATACCGCCAGTGGATATACGCTTTTACTCGATCCGGTTGGATTTGCAAAATTGATGCCATCGCCTTCAGATCCGAATGCGTTAATAAATGATTCATTGGATATGTTGTACCGGGTGCCCCTTTCGGATGTATCAAAGGCTACCATTAAAAAGCAAATTTTATTATCTAACCAGGACCAGGATTACTACTGGACCAATGCATGGAATGCATATATCGGAAATCCTGCTGACAATGCAGCCTATCAAACAGTATATACCCGGTTAAGAGACATGTATAGGTATTTAATGAACCTTGCTGAATATCAGCTGGCATAATTCAAATAAATTCTATGAAACGTAGAGACTTCTTTCGTAATACATTACCTGCAGCCGTTACACTGCCGTCTATATTTAGCGGATTGTCTGTTAAGGCATTTACCGAAAACCATCCATTAGTTCAGGCTTTATTGGGCTCCGCAACGGACACCGACAAGGTGTTGGTGCTGGTACAATTAAACGGAGGTAATGATGGTTTAAACACTGTGATACCTCTTGAATTTTATGGTAACTATTTGAGTGCCCGTCAAAACATAGCAATACCGCAAAATAAAGTGCTTACATTAAATGGAGTAACAAAAACTGGTTTGCATCCAAGTATGATCGGTTTTCAAAATCTGTTTAATGACGGAAAACTTGCAGTGGTGCAATCAGTGGGTTATCCTTCTCCAAATTTTTCACACTTTAGGTCAACCGATATCTGGATGTCTGCTTCTGATGAAAACCAGGTAGTAAACAGTGGATGGGTAGGAAGATACCTAAATAATGAGTATCCAAATTTTCCGGAAGGATATCCAACTACAGCGATGCCTGATCCTCTGGCAATACAAATCGGTTCGATAAGTTCTCTTGCATTGCAAGGCCCGGGCGTAAATATGGGAATGAGTATAAGCGACCCTAATTATTTTTATGATTTTCTGGATGGGGTAGAAGATCCGGTTCCAGATACCCGTTGGGGAAAGGAATTGAAATACATCCGATTAATTGGAAAACAAACCGAAAAATATACAACCGTTATAAAAGCAGCAGCAGCAAGGGTAACAACACAGGGTGATTATCCTTCAAATAATGGTCTGGCCAAAGAGCTTAAAATTGTTGCCCGTCTTATTAAAGGAGGATTAAAAACAAGAATTTATATGGTTAGCACGGGAGGCTTTGATACACACGCCAACCAGGCTGATACTGGAAATGCTACCGCCGGTAACCATGCAAACCTCTTATTAAAATTATCCAGTGCGATAAAAGCGTTTATGGATGATATTAAAACATTAGGAGTTGATGACCGGGTAATTGGTATGACCTTTTCTGAATTTGGTCGCCGCATAAAATCGAATGATAGTGCAGGAACAGATCATGGGGCAGCAGCACCTTTATTTGTTTTTGGTAAAAATGTGAAATCTGGTGTTGTTGGTAATACTCCAACAATTCCAACAAATGTTGGATTCAACGACAACCTCGCGTATCAATACGACTTTAGAAGTATTTACGCTTCACTACTTTCCCAATGGTTTTGTGTT
>JBJXDV010000125.1:0-11853 GCA_046153465.1 Chitinophagaceae bacterium | reverse complement strand
GACTGTACACCATGCATCCTGAAGTGAATGTTTACTTTCCTGTAACGGATAGTATTCCTTAATTCATATACATTCCATTTCTCGTTGCAATTTCAATTATAAATTCAGATGCTCTCTTTAAAATTATTTGCTCAGAGTTCAGTAGCTTACAAAAAATTACCCACTAACTATAATGTCATTTGAAATGAAAACCTGCCAATCTATTATTCGCCTATTTTTATTCATTGTTTCCTCTCTCACTCTTGGTATTCTTTCTTGCAACAATCCAGATGCTGTAACGGTAGACACTAAAAAAACAGATAGTATCTCCGATGAACAAAAACATCTTCCTGAAAATGCGTTAAAGGGACTTGAAATTGCAGATGGACTAGAGGTTAAGGCCTTTGCTACAGAACCTATGCTGAAAAACCCTACAAATATAGATGTGGATGAACGTGGAAGGGTGTGGGTAACCGAAGCTTACAACTACAGGCCCGCTATCAATGGTAACCCTACTACTGAATTGGGGGATCGAATAGTAATTTTGGAAGATACAAATGGCGATGGGAAAGCAGATACATCAAAAATATTTTATCAGGGCCCGGAGATGAATGCTCCATTGGGGATTTGTGTGTTGGGCAATAAAGTGATCGTTTCTCAAAGCCCTTTTGTTTGGGTTTTTTATGATGATAATGGAGATGATAAAGCCGATCGTAAAGAAATTCTGTTTAGTGGAATAGGAGGCGAACAACACGATCATGGCGCCCATGCATTTACGTTTGGCCCAGATGGCAAGTTGTATTTCAATATGGGTAATGAAGGAAAAACCCTGAAAGATAGGAATGGAAAAGATATATTGGATCAGGATGGAGACGTTATCGGACCTAAAAAATATAAGCAGGGATTGGTTTTTCGTTGCAACCCCGATGGCTCGCAGGTAGAATGTTTAGCAAGTAATTTTCGTAACCCATATGAAGTAGCAGTAGATAGCTATGGTACATTATGGCAAAGTGATAATGATGATGATGGCAACAGAGGAACCCGAATTAATTATGTAATGCAATATGGTAATTATGGATTTACAGATGAAATAACCGGTGCGGGGTGGCAATCGAATAGAACCAATATCGAAGACTCAATTCCTCTCCGGCATTGGCATTTGAATGATCCGGGTGAAGTACCCAATTTGTTACAGACTTATGCTGGTTCACCAACGGGAATGATTATTTATGAAGGTTCTTTGTTGCCGGCTCCATTTCAAAATCAAATGATTCATTGCGATGCCGGGCCAAATATTGTGAGGTCCTATCCAATTAAAAAAAATGCCGCTGGTTATTCTGCAACAATAATAAATATTCTTAACGGCGCAAAAGATCAATGGTTTCGCCCCGCAGATGTTTGTGTAGCTCCCGATGGTTCTTTAATGGTGGCAGATTGGTACGACCCGGGTGTAGGTGGACATGCTGCAGGTGATCAAGTTAGGGGAAGGATTTACCGTGTTGCTCCAACAGTATCCACATATACAGTAAAAAAACAAAATTACGATTCACCAAAGAGCGCAATAGCTGCCTTGCAAAATCCTAATCTTTCTGTTCGATACCAAGCCTTTACTGCACTAATGCAAATGGGTGAAAAAGCAAAACCTGAATTGGAACAATTGTGGAATTCTTCAGCAGCCAATGCCAGAATGCGAGCAAGGGCCTTTTGGGTGTTAGTTAAAATGAGCAATACTACGGCAGCTACTTATATCCAACAGGCAATTAAAAACGAGCTGCCTGATTTACGAATTACAGGTATTCGGGCGGCCCTCCAATCTAAAAGTGAAGTTAACAAAGTCTTACGAGCATTGGTAAATGATCCCGATCCGCAAGTGCGTCGCGAATGTGCATTAGCGTTACACCATAATGCTGCACCCGATGCTGCAGAATTGTGGACAATACTTGCAATGCAGTATGATGGTAAAGATCGTTGGTACCTCGAAGCATTGGGTATTGGGGCCGACCAGCAATGGGATAAATTCTTTGCTACTTATTTAGCGTCCGTAAAAGATCCCTTACTAACTGAAACAACAAGAGATATTGTTTGGCGTGCCCGAACAGAAAGGGCTGTGCCATTCATTGCTTCACTTGCAGCAGATAAAAAGATAGATTTGAAGAAAAGGTTAAGATATTTCCGGGCACTTGATTTTAACAGTGGCCCTGCAAAAGCCAACCTACTCTTAAAAATGATAGAAGAAAATGGAGGTGACGAAGTAGCTTTTAATAAAGTAATTCTGTATACGTTGGATTTAAAGACAGTAAAGCAATCCGCCAGTACCCAAAAAGCTCTTACGGCCGTTTTACGATCGGTTAATGGTACAGATGAATTTGTAGAGCTGGTTAACCGTTATGAAGTAAAATCTCAAAACAATAATCTTTTGCAGCTCGCCCTAAGCAAACCCAAAGAAGAAGTTGGTAAAAATGCTGCTGGTTTATTGTTTAATTTAGGGGGCGGATCTTTATTATGGAATATTATTCAAGGAAAAGATACATCCAGTCAGCACAATTTATTGATGGCGCTGGCTGGAGTGGGTAGTAAGGGATCGATTGATATGCTCGAATCAATTGCCTTGTCGACCAATTATTCGATGTGGTTGCGAAAAATTGCTGCGCAAAAAATTGGTAATAGCTGGAGTGGAGAGGAAAGGGTACTTTCAATCTTAAAAAACAAAAGAGTACCTGCTGAATTAATTCCCGATGTGGTAGCAAGTGTTAGTGGCGCGTGGCGGGGGGCTGTTCGGTCAGAAGCAGCAAGTTATTTGCCAAATGCAGGCACCATTTCTTCTGTAAAAAAAATTCCGACAATAGCTGAATTATCAGTAGTTAAAACAAATAGGGAAGACGGACAGAAAGTATTTGCAACTTTTTGTGCAGTTTGTCACCAGGTCAATAATGCGGGATACAATTTTGGCCCGGCTCTTTCAGAAATTGGCACTAAACTTCCCAGGGAAGGGTTATTAGAATCCATTGTACATCCATCGGCAGGTATTGGTTTCGGTTATGAAGGATGGGAGTTGAAGATGAAAGATGGTTCTACTATTTCGGGAATTATAGCCAGTAAAACAGAAACATCAATCGATATAAAATTCCCCGGGGGTTCTGGAAAACAGGTAAAAGCAAGTGATGTTCAATCGATGAAGCAGCTTAAACAGTCACTGATGACAGAAGGACTTTATCAAAGTATGTCTGTAACAGAGTTAGCAAATCTTATAGATTATTTAGCTTCTCTCGAGAAGAAATAAATTGTTGGTTAATGAACAGCGGTAACAATTAAGTGTGTACTACCATGCATTCTTTATAAACACCTGTTTCAATACCGGGGCGTGCTTTTAATTGAAGTAATAAGTCCGATGCTGATTTTTCCGGAACAAGAAATTCAAGTATGTAACCATAAGTACAACTTTCAAAATATGCCTGGTAAATATTCAGGTTCGAATAATAAGGCTGTTCTGAGTAAAAGCTAAGATCATTATCATCATGACTTAACAGGGCAAATACTTTTAGGTCTGTATCGCCTTCGGGTTGTCTTTTTAATTGTTGGAGAATAATATATCCCCCGGTGTGTACAACCTTTACATTTAACTCAGGAAAATGAGAAGATCTTTTTTCGTTTTTTATATCAAATACCTGGCTGTTATCGAGGATTTGTTGCTGTGAGATAAATTGAAACTTATTTTTTGCCTCAGGAGATTTTTGGTGTAAAACAGGTTCGGGAATCTTATTCATCATACGGCTCGAATATTGCTCCCATTTTGGAGTAAACTCGGGTAATTCCAGGTTGGTTACAAATCCAACAAACTGTACAATCGTATCTTTTTTCATTTCTATTATTTTAGTAAATCGATCCCTAATTAAAGGATTATTGAAGTAAGTTTAGACCACGGCATTTACTACTGGCTTAACCGCTTCAGAAGGAATGTTAACTGCATCGATTGAATGAATCACTCCGTTAAATCCCTGCCTGTCGCGAGTAAGAATTTTCGCGCCATTGATTCTTATCTCCCCGTCTTTTACAGTTACGTTTAATTCATTGCCGTGAATGGTTTGTAGTACCTGGCCATTCCGGAAGTTTTTCGAAAGCCTTTTTTCTTTAAGAATATGAAACGAAAGGATATCTGAAAGCCTTGCATTATTCAGCGTATTAATCAACGAATCCAATGTGAGGGGAGGGGTAAGATTGCCAAAAGCCATATTAATGGGAGCCAGTAATGTAAAGGGGCCGGCACCTTTTAATAATTCTTCGATCGTGGTTGCATTTAATGCTTTCATTAAAGAACTAAGATTCCTATCAGCAGTCGCTATTTCTAAGATGGTAGACATAATGGTATAGGAATGGAAGCAAATAAAAAAGAACTTACTTTATGCGATCCGAAATTAATTTTCGCAAAATAATTTTTACAGGAGGAAACCAACACGAGGGAAGAAGAATTATCAAAAAAATAGATTGAAAAAAGCCTGTTGCCAAGCTCTTTTCAATCCTTTTATCTCGTGATTACCATCTTTTGTTTTCTGTACGTGGTGCTTTTTCTCTTGCTACCGATACAGACATGGCTCTACCTTCAATTTCTTTGTTGTTAAGGCCACTGATGGCAGCCTTAGCTTCTGCATCCTGATCCATTTCAACAAATCCAAAACCACGGCTTTTTCCAGTTTCTCTGTCGATAATAACTTTTGCAGAAGAAACAGAACCGAATTGTGCGAATAAACTTTTTAAATCTTCCTCTGTAGTATGAAAACTCAGATTCGAAACGTACATGTTCATAAAACTAAAATTTAGATAAAACAATAATAAAATACTTGTGAAAAAGAACCTTGGCAAATAGTAACGAGGAGAATTAATTTTTACAATGCAGGAGAGTAAGAATTGAAACTAATCAGGACTGAATGTTCGAAGAACTTTTATTCACCAAATAAAGGTAGGCTTTTTATTGGTACTTCTTGAATTATTATTTGATGATCTAAACCCCTGCTTTCTCTGGTTTTTCCAGCAACCTCTATGGTATTAAGCTTCAAGCAACTATTTAAAAGCCTATTGTCTCTCTCTTTCGTTGATTTCAAAAGTAAAATTTGTGTTGATACTTTCTTTTGATTCGATGCAGTTCAATAATAAGCATTAAAGAGCTGGTTAAATTGAATTTCTAACTTTTGCCTGTTGAGAAATTAAATGACTTAAACCGACCAACTATTGGAAACAACTTTAATTAATGAATTATAATAGAATTATTGAAAAGAAATGTAGCCGATACAATTTTTTAAAACTAAAAACCAGAGAAGAGTTTTTAAGTAAAATTATGATCAATAATATTCTTAACGCCTTCTGTAAAACTAGCAATGAAAAATTTTATAAAATACTGTTGGTTGTCTCAAGCTCAGGTGAATAAATGCAAAAAGGTTTCGCAAAATAGATGATAACTACCTGCAAAACCTTCTGAAAAAATTTTCAAGAGCCGGCAATCGTTAGAGACTATTTCTTCATTGCATTCTTTACGAATCCAACGATGGCCATCAGAACACCTCCACCAACACCACCACCGGCGATGTTGGTAAGAATACTACTGATGTCCATTGAGCCCCCTGCCGCTGCTGCACTCGTAGCTGCCGCAGTGCCGACACCTAACATGCCAAGCAATTGTCCGCCTAAACCGCCGCCCAATAATCCCACAATTGAATTACCAATCGTTCCCAAAGAAAATTTCTTCAAGAGACTACCAGCGAGATTACCGCCTACGGCTCCGCCGGCTAACTGAATTACCAAAGGTAAAATATCCATAAGCATTTAATTTCAATCAAGCTATTGAAATAAAAATGAATATGAAAAAGTATTTATTCCCAATCTTAATAAGTTGAATTTAAAACAATAGGAGAATTGACTTTATAATAAAACCGAGATCATAACTACAATGAAATTATATAATAAAATACCAATAGCCATAAACAGGTTATTGGTATTTGCAAGCATAAACACTTATGCTTTATATTTTTTCACGAGTCCAGGGTTCTGCATTAAAGGCACTGGAGCGTTCCGGGCAATCATCAGAAAGAGGAGTGATCGTTAACTTATCCTCTTTCATTTCAAAACGGTATAACCCAATAATATTATCCTGGCAAGGGCTCATCCCGCTAACTTTTGTAAGTTTTAATGTGTCTTTACTAATACTAAAGACCATTGTTTCAACAAGGCTTCCATCTGCTACAACACTAAGTAAAAGGGTGTCTTTCTTAAAATGAAGAAATGTTTCAACAGGTTGCGGAATATTCATGGTGCTTCTCCATTTGGAATCGGTAAGCTGGGCGTTTCCGACAAATACAATCGAAACCGAAATTAACAAAAGGGAGAGTATTTTTTTCATGCTTATTTTTTTAGAGCCCCAAGCTACAATTTAATACCGTAGCTACCAAAGCAAAATGCATTCGGCTCACCATTTTTTACTATCGTTACAAAATAACCCTGTACTGCTAAAATGATTAGGGGCAGATCAACAGTAGAGTTTTTCATAACGGGCAAGAAATTATTGATAGATACTTTACTGCAGCTATTGCTAATTAAAACAAAAAACAATTCTATAATGTGAATATGAGGTGCTATAAGAACTATTAAAAAAAAATTCTGTTGGTCCTGCTTTAAACCTTCCATAATGTATCGAAGAAAATACTGAAGTTGAAATTAATTATTATTATAACTAGTACGATGGTAAGAGTAGGTTGGCGTTTGTCCATCCACGCAAAACAGTTTAGATATGTTTCGCAACACAACTTCATGCTTTCGTGGCAACCTGCTTTTAGTTCCTAAGTGTTCCTAGAAAATTGGCCACAAAGATTCGTGAAAAAATGCAATCCTTATTTTTAACAAGAGCGCAGTATCTATTTTCAGCAAAATAATTACTTAGTAGGTTTAACCTAAGTCAGCAAACAAAAATTGTCCAATTCTAAACCTCTAAAATCGAAAAGAAAATTACATTCCAGATAAGTTGCCTAATTTTATTAAATAATTAAAAGAAGTATGAAATCTTTTCTTTTTGTATTTTTTATAAGCCTGCTTACCTCAACATTGTATAGCCAACAGAATCAAGTTAAAACGATGCTGCCCGATTCTACCAAAAAAATTCAGGTAGTGGAAGTATCCTGCGGCCAATGCAAACTGGGGCTGCCTGGTAAAAATTGTGATATGGCCGTTCGCATTAACGGTAAATCTTATTTTGTAGATGGAACCTCCATCGATTCGCATGGTGATGCGCATGCCAGTGATGGCTTTTGTAATGCGATTCGAAAAGCTGAAGTTCTAGGTGAAATTGTAAAGAATAGGTTTAAACTAACTTATATTAAACTGCTGCCGGAAACCGCCATCAAAAATTAACGATCAGTCCAGGCCACAAAGTTTGTGGAGTTAGTGAGAAACTGGTGAACTGTGTAACTGCTTCTATCTATTAAGTCGTAAACAAAATTTGAAGCAGAGTTCTAATCATAAAATCGTTTGGTAGAGAATGGTAAATGTTCAATAGTGCCTCCTTATTTGAATCTCCCCAATTTCTTATACTAAGTATAATTGTATACAATATTCATAAGAAAACAGATTTAGTTATTTTATACTATTGAATATAAATAGCCTTAATGGATAATTATTTTTATATTTATCATTCTTTGATATAGAAAACAGCTAACACAAAAATAGATCGGCAGCTTTTTTAGAACGTATGAAAAGAATATTCAGTCTTGGGTTAAACAGTGATCTGCCACTGTATTTATACACCCAGGGATATGTTTTTAATCTATTAAATTTTACAGGGTTTATACTTTCTTTATTCAGGTTTTTATATTTAGCTGCTTTCTCGGGCTTTTCCTATTCCCCTCTGATAATTATATTTAATTTTTTGCCTGCAGCTTTGTGCGCCTTTATGATGTACTTAATGTACAAACGGGCGTTTATCATTAATGTTTATTTTTCTTTCCTTGTTCTTCCGCTGGTTTTAATTTTATTAGGGGTCTATACGCACGATCGGGGAGTATTTTTATACCTGATTCCCTACACTATTTATCCGTTCTTCTTTCTTAATAGCAAGCGAAAAATATTAATTGTCTTCACGCTGATTTCCCTACTATTTATTTCTGGATTACTGTTTGAAGTTTCGCGGTATAAACCTTCTTTGTTAACTGCACATGACATAGCACTGGAGCTAATAAGTTTTGGTGGCGCTTTACTACTTACTTTTTTAAGCCTTTATTCAATTAAATTCCAGGTTTGGAAATACCAGGAAAAAATAAACAATCAGCGCAATTTACTTTCGCGTCAGAAAATTGAGATAGAAAAGCAAAAGCAAAACCTGGAAGAATTGAACCTTGTGAAGGACAAGTTATTTTCCATTATTGGTCATGATTTAAGAACACCCATCCAGGGAATGCTTTTATTATTAAATACAAATATGGATAGTGATGAATCCCTCGAACAATTAAAGGATTTATTGCCCGATTTAAAAGCCGAGCTAAAGAAAACGTCTGATTTGTTTGAGAACCTTCTTAGTTGGGCGAAAATCCAAATCAAAGAAGCAAGTGTATCAAAAGAAAAAATTAATATATCTACCCTCACGTCTAAAGTAGCCAATCGCTTTTCCTCCAGGGCAAAATCGAAGAGTTTGCATATTGTAAATGAGATCGGAGATACCTTTATTACTGCTGATGAAAATATTCTTGAAATTGTGCTCCACAATCTTATCTCTAACGCTATCAAATTTTCGGATGAAGAAGATACAATTTCTATTAGAGGGAACCAGGTGAATAACTTTTTTGAAATAAAAATTTTAGATACTGGAATAGGAATCAACCCTGAAACGCTTTTGCAAATACAGAATAAAACTTTTTACTCGTCATTAGGTACAAAAAATGAAAAAGGTACCGGATTGGGCTTAATCATTTGTAAGGACCTAATTGAAAAATGTGATGGAGCATTTAAGATTGAAAGTGAAGAGGGCATCGGAACAACCATTTCCATTTCTTTGCCTCAGTGAGAAAGGTCTTCAATTTATCTTTTCTTATTTTCTTGCTTATTTCTTTTTACCTGCTTCGTTTAAAAAAATTTTCCACGGTTTCCAATAATGGTCCTTCCAACCTTTACTGATACTTGCCGCAACATTTTCCGGAAGGTTTGCATGAACCATATGTAAGATCACGTCTTTACCCTTTTGCTCAAAGTTAATAATGAAGGTCGATTCAACAGCAGATCTATCCCAGCCCTTTGCTTTCCAGGTTTGAACGATTAATTTGTTTTTAACGAGGTGAATATTTTTGCCATTGATATATCCTCCGTACGCAGAAAATAAAGATCCTGGTTTGGAAATTATTTTTGCTGCACTGCCCGTTACCAGCGAGTGTTTCTTTTCATTCATATATAATTCATACAATATTACTGCGGTAGTATTTCTGAAAACAATAGTTTGTTTAATCGTTTTTACCATCGTTCTTAAAGATTAAGATATGGAAGCGCAAATGAATTTCTATTTGGCTTTCATTTTATTATTTTTAGGGTCATGGGTAAGTTCCGCCAGCCCTAGTGCTTCCATTAATGGCGGAATATACATTCCAAAACGCCCCCGTAGGCCTTTTTTCAATCCATACCAACCCTTAACAGGATTTTTATCAGAACGGCCCCAGGCTTCAACGGTTCCTTCCCTGGCAGGTTTCTGTTCATCAGCACTTCCCAGTTCCATCCAATCACCGTGTTTTTTGAGCATGGAGTGAAGGTCTGCCAAACAACGATAATCATAAAGCAACACAGTTTTTCCAACAGTGCATACTAACACTTCTTTAGCATCTTTTTCGTCAACATGCATTGTATATTCTGATGTTAACGGCGGTGTTTTTAAAACTAATGGTTTGTCCTTGCTGCCAATTTTATTTTTCATTCGCTGGATTATTATTTACCTGGGTTAAAAAAGAATTGTTCGAATACAATCTTGCCATTTTTAACCTGGTAAACACAAATCTCTTCTAATTTTATCCTACCCATTCCTTTCATTGTAGCATCCAGCATCATCGTTAAACTAAAAAAATCACCTGCTACAATTGCATCAGAACAGGATCCCCCATGGCGTTCTTCAATCATAGCATTAAATTGATTTCCCTTTTCGCCTACGGCTTTTATTCCCTTTGTAATATGTGGTGCCATCCCTCCTTCAGGTTCGATGCATACAATATCATCGCCATAAAGTTCGGTCTGTGCCTGAAGCATCTGGCCCTGGCGCATATAAGCCACTAATTTTTTTGCAACTTCTTCTGTTGTCATAATAGTAAAGTTTAAAATTTTAGTTGATTTAGAAATTAAATTATCTGACTTTTAAAAAGGATATTTAAAACTTAATAAATGATTTAAGATTTTTATACCCAGGAAACAAATTCCAATTTTATTTCCCAAATATTCTTTTTAATTATAACTCATCGCTTCGTTGGTAAGATATTTCTTAAGAAACGCCATTTGTCCAATATCGTAGCTTTCGTGCTGGGCCAAAAAAGCAATGGTTCCTCCTATGGTGGAATCACCAGTAGGATTTTTAAAAGGAGCATCTGCTGCCAAATGTTGTTCGCTTACAGATTCTAATCCTTCTTTTAATAAAACCGTAGCTTTCTTCCACTCTTCTTTTACCTGTTCTATTTTTTGAAATTTCATCGACAAATCAAAAGGTTTAAAATTTTCAAACATACCGTTGTATGGATTATTTCCGGGTTTGCCCAATAATTGCGCGGCATTATACCTGGCCCAAACCGTATGGGTAATCAGCCAAATCAAGGGGTTATTATGATTACTCAGCCGTTGGGCAGCTAGTTCATCGGTTACTCCAGCCAGTGAATTGATATATAAACGATCGTTTAAACCGAAGATGAGCTTTGAGTGATAGATGGCATTATTCATGATTAATTGTTTTTAATTGTTCTCTGCGGCCTTTTTTAAATCCCCGGCAAATTGTTCAAAAGATTTATCAAAAGGTGGAATGTATTTGGAAAAAAGGGGAAACATAATACCTCCAATTTTTTCATCCATCGTGAAGTTGGTACTGCCGTTTCCATTCTCTTCCAGCGTATAAATTCGGTTACCCATTGCATCTCCCCATACTAATTTTTTATTTTGTATAAATTCCTTTACAGTAAGTTTGAAGGTTCTTTTAGGATCGAGTTTTGAAATCAATTTTATTTTTTCTCCTGCTGCAATCTTTCCTTCTACTGAAACAATTGTTGAGTTCCAGGAAAGGTGGCTTTCAGCATTTGTAAGAAGCTGCCAAATTTTTTGGGCGCTGGCGCGTATTTCAATCGATATTATGGTTTCCCTGGAAAATGTTTTTTTTATGGTCATAGCTTTTCCGTTGGCCATAGAAATTGCTTGGGGGAGCATATCGCTTTAATTTGGTTGAACTAAAAGTAAGAACTTCAAATGTAAAGACATTCGAAAAAATATGATAGCTTCATTGCGACAAAAAATGGACAACTGATGCCATGCGTATTACTTTTTTAAAAAACAATTTCCGTTATGGACTATAGCGTAAGCTTTGTAAAGGATTATTGCCAGTTTTTAAAAGGATATAATATGCCAACGCATGAACTTTATAAAATCCTTGATACTTCTGGTTTTAAAATGACCATCCCTTTTTTACGGGTAAAAGCAGAAAAAGTGAATAGGCTTTTTGAATATGCCATTGAGAAATCAGGAAACGAAAACATAGGGCTTCAGTTACCCTGCGAGCCATGGTATGTACCCGATAAAGTGATCTATATGTTAATGTGGAATAGTAAATCGCCCATTGATGCCATTAGGATCGCGTGTAAATATGTAAAACTCATCACCACCACCTTTGCT
>JBJXDV010000124.1:0-13936 GCA_046153465.1 Chitinophagaceae bacterium | reverse complement strand
ACTGACGCAAGGGGAACGGCCTATGATGCTATTAAGACATATTATGAACTGGAGAATACAAAGAAAGACACTAATCAGCGCCATATTCAACTAAAGTTTGAAAACAATCAACCATTTGTAGATTTGTACAAAGGATTTTCTGCAGACGGATCAACCTACTACAACGCCAATAACTTTAATGAAGCACTTACTAATTTTGAAAAGTGCCTGGATGTATTTGATTTTATGTCGCAAAAAAAGATGATTAGTTATCCAATTGATACAAATACGGTATTGTATACAGGTATTGCGGCTGAGAAAGCGAGCAAGCCGGATGTAGCTGCGATCTACTATGCAAAAATTGCGGAGAAAAAAATTAAAAGTGAAGGCTTTATTGAAATTTATAAATGGCTGGTTGATCATTATTTTAAGAAGAATGATTTAGTAAATGCCGGAAAGTATTTATCGCTTGGCCGTCAGGTTTATACAGCGGATCCTTTTTGGGATGCATTTGATCTGGATATGATTCGGGAAAAAGGAACAAAAGAAGAGTTATTTAAAAAATATGAAGAAGTAATTGCAACCAATCCAACTAATTACTTATTTCCTTTCAACTATGGAGTAGAATTGTACCAAATGGGTTACAATGAAGATATCACCAAACGCCCGGCAAATTCAAAGGAATTGATTTCAAAAGCAGCCACTTACATGAAGAAGGTTATTGAACTAAAACCAGATTATCCAAACGCGAATATGGTGCTGGGCCAATTAATTTATAATGAAGGAGCGGATATAGCAGCGATCAATAAAACAATTCGCCCACCAGCAGGAGGAAAATTGAAACCTGAGGAGCTTAAGAAAAAAGAAGATTTACGAAACCTGGTGAAAGCAAAGTTTGAAGAAGCACTTCCTTATTTTGAACAAGTTGAAAAAATATTGGCGCCCAAGGGAAAATTAAAGATGGAAGAGAAAACAGTATTGAAAGAAGCTTTTGATTTAATTATTATGATTAATGAAAACAAAGGCGATAAAGTAAAAGCTGAAGAATATACAGTAAAGTATAACGAGGTTGATAAGAAGCATTCGTAAAATAACACCAGCAAGAATTTGTTATAGCTAAGAATAATTAATTAGTATCATTTTAAGAATAAGAACAAAAGGGGATCTCAATAGGATCCTCTTTTTATTTGAGGTTTTAGTCATTTAACATAATAGTACGTTATGACTGAATTATACGTTTAGTCATGCCGTTAGTATTGACTTTGTTCCGGGTTGGCCGCGTTAGAAATCTAGGTATTTACTTTACCATAGATATTTGCCAAATCGAAATACATTAATCGAGTGTCTGAGTCTTTATCTTTCTCAGTTAGATACTCAAAGCCGTTATTCTCGTAAAAACGTAGAGATTGCTTGTACGCATCAACGGTTATGTATTTACACCCGGTTCTATTATTTGTAACAAACAATACTTTTAAATAATCAAGTATAGCTGTTCCATATTGCTTCCCCTTGTGCTTATTGTGCACCCCTAATCGGCCAATTTTCATTGCGGGATAACTGGTAAATCTTTTTCGCTGATGTAATTTCCGGCGTAATTTGTTCCAAGCACTATTCCCATCTACATCTTTTATAGTTATCTTGTCATTCAAGAGACTAAAAAAGGCAATCGTTTCATCTTCATTTTGAATGACATATGTTACCGCCAGTAAAGCGCTCAGATAATTTTTGCAGTCATTATGAAAGAAATCAGTCAAATCCGCATCCCCACAATCAAAATCTTTAAGAGGATGGTCTTTAGCAAGGCGAATGAATGATAGGGAAGAAAAATCCATTAAAATTTGGCAATAGCTTGGAGTCTGCTGAAATTAGCTTTTATTTTAGCTATTTGTTCAGCGGAGATTTTGACAGAAGAAGCCTGATTCATTTTTTTTATAAATCTCTGGGCATCCTTTCCTTTCAAAACTGGAGTTTCTTTAATAGGCTTTGCCATAAAAAAATATTTTTTAAATTAGACGCGTAAATCTATTTGTAAAACGTCAAAATAGTCACAAAGTGTGTGATTAAGATTTTTTTTGTGTTCTGAATACTAGTATTAGCACAATTCATCGGCTATAGCTTCAGAAGCTGATCTCCTTGCGGAGCGTGTAGTATGGCAAAACTAACCAATCCTTACGAATTTACCAAACATGGCAGCATCTCACCAACCGCCGCCGGGCCATTCCCCGTTCCGTACTGGCCTATGCAGTGTTTAACATAATATATATTATAAGACAATTTGATTTTGAAACTTAGCCAGAACATGGTATTGGTAAAAATAGTTATTGGTTAAAAGGAATGTACACGTCGAATAAATTATTTCACAACAATTTTCCAGGCAGGTCCACTTTTAATTTTAAAGGAATCGGAAAAATTTCCTTCATTAATAGCAAGAGAAAGATTCATTAGACTATTGAAATATGCCAATCCGGTTCCAGATGGCACTGCCCCAAACGTATTACATAATAAATAAGTTCCTTTATGAATTACTTTATTGTTTTCCAAAATTCGGATTTCGAGAGAATCTCCTACCTGGTGACCAGCCTTTTTTACAAGGCTATCAGCTATATCTGTCCAGATATTTCCATAAGCAAGGTCAAGAACAGGAATACTTCCTTCAATGCTATTATCGTTCATTAATACAGGTGGTTCAAAAGGGATCTTTACTATTGAATCTAAAGAATATAACGGGCCCACCTGATCGAAACGAATAAGCCCGGAGGCCAACCGAGCAGCCGTATAAGCATAAACATCCCGCCCATGAAAAGTATAGGATTTGTTGGAGCCTGATCTGCGGTTTAAATTTTCATCAATCTCCCTGATTGATTCAAATCCAGTTGATTGAGCTATTAATGTGAATGTGCCATTATCTGGTGAAACAAAATAATGACCCGACTTTGTTTTAGCTACAACCGAATGTCTGTTGGTTCCAACTCCCGGGTCAACGACCGAAACAAACACCGTTCCTTTAGGCCAATAAGAATAAGTCTGTTCCAGACGGTAGGCAGCTTCCCAAATATTATAAGGAGGAATTTCATGGGTTAAATCGAATAATTTTAAGGCGGGATCTACAGATAAGGCCACCCCTTTCATAGCACTCACAGCACCATCTTTCAAACCAAAGTCAGTTTGAAACACGAGAAATCCCTTTTCTGATGACCTGCACCCTATTATAAAAAGTCCGGAAAAAAAGAATATTATGACAGATTTTCGCATCATTTTTTTCGTCTTACTTTCAATAAAATTATTAAATCATTATGACCAGAGAAAAATTATTGTCTCGTATTCGTATTTCGATTGTTTTCTTCATCCTTATTTTGATTTTAAGCGGGATAACGGCTTTCCCGGTTTACACTGAATTAAAATGGCTGATGCAAAGGGATTTTTTTTCGGTAGAAAGCGCATTGGGCCAATGGTTATATAAAGTGTGGTTGGGTGTTAAAGAAACACAGGAAAAACATGCTTTTTTATTTTATGGATACGATTGGCTGGCCTTTGCACACCTCGTTATTGCAATGGCTTTTATAGGACCTTTTCGTGATCCCCTAAGAAACAAGTGGATTATTGATTGGGCCATGCTTTGCTGTATTTCAATTATTCCGCTTGCGTTTATTGCTGGTTCTATACGAGGTATTCCGGTTTTCCATATATTCATTGATTGTTCATTTGGTATAATCGGAATTCTTCCGCTGTGGGTAGTAAGAAAGTGGATCAATCAATTAGAGAAAACTCAAAACACTAAAGAGCTTCCGAATTCGTTAAACTAGTGCAAATCAATATTTAGTTTACATTTACCAC
Source organism: Chitinophagaceae bacterium (assembly GCA_046153465.1). GTDB lineage: Bacteria > Bacteroidota > Bacteroidia > Chitinophagales > Chitinophagaceae > Endoryza. Next base: position 10,123 of record JBJXDV010000124.1, on the reverse strand, counting down.
AAAAGAAAAAGTTTTGAAAATTCTTCGTTCATCGTTTTGGCTTCACTCTATTTTTTATACTTTTTTGCAACGCTTTTCCTTATTTTTTTTTGGTGCAGCTTCATACATGATAATGGTACGAGCACTTTTCAAGGAAGATAATGCGGTGTGGTCGCTTTACCTGATGATCTTTATGATTTTTGAAACAGTGAAACAAGGACTGCTTCGTAACCCGACAATAAAATTCTTAGGAATGGCTGAAAACGCAACCCTTAAAAAAGAGGTTCAATATTCGGCGTTCTTGATCAATATTCTTTTCTCAATAGTTACCATCTTGGTATTAATGGTTTTTGGAACAACAATAGCTGGTTTACTAAAATCTCCTGATATTGTTCCTTTACTCTGGTGGAGTTCGATTTTAGTTCTCCTTCTTATTCCATTCAGCCATTGTGAGGTAATGTTGCAGGCCCATTATAAATTCTCTTCCATTTTTTGGGCTAATTTTATCCGGCAGGCAATTTTTTTTCTTGGGATAATTATCTTGTATTTATTTTTCAGGCCATATTTCAATGTTATTAATCTTTTACTGATTCAAATCGTAGCGTTATTTTTTGGTTCCTTGGTTATGTTTCAAAATTCAAGGCCATACCTCGCCATTGGTCTCTATTTTAATAAATCTATTCTATTCCAAATGCTTCATTTTGGAAAATACATTTTTGGTACCAACCTGTTTAGTAACCTTGCTCGGTCGTTCGACCACTTTATTACAGCCAATGTACTCAACCCAATAGATGGAAAAAATTTCGTTGCAAATTACAATGTTGTATCGCGTATCAATACCATGCTGGATGTTCCTTCGTTGGCAGCTGCGGATGTATTATTTCCTAAAAATGTAGAAACCCTGGAAACGGATGGACTAGGAAAAGTAAAATATCATTTTGAACGTATGATTGCCACTATTCTTGCGTTAATAATTCCTGCTTCGTTGTTTGTATTCATTTTTCCTAAACTCATAATTTTTCTATTGGCAGGTACCAAGTATTACGAAGCAATTCCTATTTTGCAGATGACCATTCTATTCAGTATCTCGAGGCCCCTGGGCTACCTGTTTGGTTCAACCCTGGATTCTATTGGTAAGCCAAGAGTTAACTTTTATACGAGCCTCTTGTATATGCTTATTAGTCTTGGCATAAATTATTTTTGCCTTTATACATTCGGTGGAATCGGTGCCGCATATGCCTCCATGATTAATGCTGTGATTGGTATGATTATAATGATTGGTGTCCTTAAAAAATACATCCACCTCGAATTGAGGAACATCTACAGGTTCATGATAAATATGTATGGAGATACCTTTAAGATGCTCAAAAAACTTCGAAAAACTCCCCCGATTGAACAACCGTAATTATTTATGAACCTGGAATCGGCCTTACTAAAAGAACATTCTAAGAAACAATGTGCGGGTATTGTAGAATACGTTGGAGCAGATAAAAAAAAGTTTGCCCGTTTAATAACTCTTTTTTTCAAAGGCGAATACCGAATAACACAACGCGCCGCATGGCCGATAAGTTATTGCATACAAGCCCATCCAGGTTTTATTGCACCTTATTATAAAAAAATAGTACAACTATTGAAAAGAAGAGATGTACACCCCGCAGTAACCCGAAATATTCTACGGTTATTGCAGTACGTGGAAATTCCCAAAAGCTGGCAGGGAGAAATTATGAATAGTTGTTTTCAGTTTATCTCAGACCCACAGGAAGCATCAGCCGCAAAAGCATTTTCGTTGACTATCTTAGAAAATCTTTTAAAAGTCTATCCTGAAATTCTACCAGAACTAAAACTAGTAATAGAAGAAAGATGGAACACAGAAACTCCCTCATTTAAAGCACGTGCAAAGAAAATTCTTCTGAAAAAAGTTTAGTATTGTTTCTACTTACTATGTTTAGGCCGGTAAAATTCTTTAAAAATCAACCTCAGCGACTGATCATACGTGATATAATTGTATAACCAATTCAAAAAAACAAAAAGTCGGTTTTTTACTCCTAAAATGAGTAATAGATGAAGTCCCATCCAAATTAACCAGGCAAAAAATCCTCCAAAATGCAAACTGGGTTTTGGTACATCCACCACAGCAAGATTTCTACCAACTGTAGCCATCGATCCCTTATCGTTATATGTAAATGCTTTCCACAATTCAGGCGTTTTTTGTTTTAAATTCTTTGCTAACAAATCTGCCTGCTGCATAGCCACCGGTGCCACCTGTGGATGCCCGCTGGGCGATAGCGGCGTTTCCATATAGGCAAGATCACCCAACGCAAAAATATTTGATGATCCAAGTATTTTATTTGTGTCGCTAACTTTTATACGATTGCCTTTTGCAATTAAGTCATTATTAATTCCCATTGGAATATTACCCTTAATACCAGCAGCCCAAATTACAAGTCCCGAGGGAATAATATTTCCATTCTCCAGTAATACCCTATCGCCGTCATAATCTTTTACGATTGAATTGACGAGTACAGTAACACCTAATTTTTCAAGGTACTGCTTTGATTGGATCGAAGATTGTTCACTCATGGAAGCCAATGTTCGGTTACTACCTTCAAGCATGTAAATCTTCATTTTACTAAAATCCAGTTCGGGATAATCGTTCGGCAAAACATAACGCTTCATTTCGGCTATTGCTCCGCTTAGTTCAACACCGGTTGGCCCTCCCCCAACTATTACCAGGGTTAAAAGTTTTTCAAGTACTTCTTTGTTTGGCGCAACTAATGCATCTTCAAAATTCTGAATTAACCGATGACGTAATTGAAGTGCTTCTACGGTGGATTTCATTGGAAATACATTTTCCTTTATGGAAACATTATTAAAAAAATTAGTATCAGCACCGGTTGCCAATACAAGTACATCGTAGTGCATTTCACCAACAGAAGTAATTATTTTGTTTTCTGCAGAAAGGATTTGTTGTAACTCACCAATACGTATTCGTACATTTTTACTTTTATGAAAAACTTTTCGAAGGGGAAAAGAAATATTACTGGCATCTAATCCGGCAGTAGCTACCTGGTAAAAAAGTGGTTGAAATTGATGATAGTTGAGACGATCCAATAAAATAATTTCAAAATCTTTTTCATTATTAAGCTTCCTGGCAAGTCGTAAGCCACCGAAACCGCCTCCTATGATAATTAGTTTCATAAACGAATCATTATGCTATAAAATTATGAAATTTTCAGTAAAAATTGAAAGCTTTAGCTCGATTAATTTAGAGAAAAATGTACACTCGATAAATTCTTAGTACAGTAATCGAACTTTGATTGTTTCCTTCACTTCTTTAAGTAGTTGAAAGGCATGGTTGGATAGCTTTTTATCAACATCAACTACAACATATCCAATTTCATCATTGGTTTTAAGGTACTGCGCAAGTATATTAATATGATTCTTGGATAACTGAGTGTTTATTTCAGACAATACACCAGGTACGTTCTTATGAATATGTAAGATGCGGTGAGTGCCCTCCTGCGGAGGCAAACTTATTGAAGGGATTGTATGGGAACCCAGCGTTCCTCCCATCTCCAGATACTGAAATAATTTATTGCTTACATCTTCACCAATATTTTGCTGGGCTTCTTCTGTTGATCCACCAATATGCGGGGTAAGAATTACATTCGGCAAATCTTGCAATGGACTTTGAAAACGATCGCCATTCTTCTCTGGTTCAATAGGGAAAACATCGATGGCAGCGCCCGATAGTTTTCCTTCCAATAAAACGACTCGCAATGCATCAAGATCAACTACCTCTCCCCTTGCATAATTTATGAGAATAGAACTTTTTTTAAATTGTTTAAGTGTTGCTTTATTGATAAGATTTTTGGTTAGACTAGTTTCCGGCACATGAAGTGTAACGATATCCGAAATAGCAACTACTTCCTTCATACTCTTCATGGCTACGGCATTTCCCAATGGCATTTTAGTAATCGAGTCATAAAAAATAACTTTCATTCCAATAGCTTCCGCTAATACACTAACCTGGGATCCAATATTTCCATAACCAATAATGCCCAGCGTCTTGCCTCTCAATTCATAACTGCCTTTCGCTTCTTTCATCCATAAACCATCATGGGCCGCTTTATTTTTATCTGGTATTCGGCGAATAAGCATAATAGATAATCCAATTACCAATTCAGCAACTGAACGTGTATTGGAATAGGGAGCATTAAAAACAATAATACCTTGCCGGGTAGCTGCTTTAATATCTACCTGGTTGACTCCTATACAAAAACAACCAATTGCCTGTAATTTTTTTGCAGCCTCTAATACCCGCGAAGTAATTTGAGTTTTCGAACGTATACCCAGCAGATGCACATCTTTCACCTCGTTAATTAATTCATCTTCTGATAATGCACCACTTAGCTTACGCACTGAAATATACCCGGCTTCCCGAAAATGTTTAACTGCTGCATCACTGATATTTTCAAGAAATAGAATGTTAATTTTTTCCTTTGGATAGCTGGTTATTTTTTTATCAATCATAATAGTAATCGGCAATTAACGTTATTCAAATAATGACGCAAAGATGACTGTAAAAGTTGAATTGAAAAAAACGAAGTAGAAGATTACTAACTGACGCTAGTAATGTTTATATTTGTAAATCATTAACCTATCAAACAAGTCCTTTTGAAAACCTATTTTGTATTGTTTGTATACTTGCTGGTAATATCTGCCTGTTCCTGGAAGCAGGACAAAAAAACAGCGTCGCTTTCTCTTCTAAATGGAAATGGAGATTCGTCGAACAATCACGTTGATTCAAAAAAAGAAAAAAGGCTGAAAGCCGCCATTGAATCCTTTGCAGATACTACTTTTAAAAACGGGAGCCTAAATGGAAGCATCCTTGTTGCTAAAGATGGTAAAGTGCTATATGAACAGTATGATGGTTTTTCTGATTATCGTCTGCAAAAAGATACTATTAAATCTACAACTCCCTTTCACCTGGCTTCTGTATCGAAAACAATAACCGGAACTGCCATTTTAAAATTAGTACAGGATGGCAAAATAAATCTCGATAAATCAGTAGCCGATTATCTTCCAGGTTTTCCTAAACCGGCAATCACCATTAAATTATTATTGAATCATCGAAGCGGCCTGCCAAATTATGTACACTATATGGAGCGGTTGGGTTGGGATAAAAATAAAAAAATGACCAATCAAGATGTGCTCGACTTCTTAATCGCGCGTCAGAATGAAATCGATATTGCAACTGCGGATAGAGGTTTTAGTTATTCTAATACCAACTACGCATTACTTGCCCTTGTTATTGAAAAAGCAAGTGGTTTATCATATAGTACCTATTTAAAACAAACATTTTTTGATCCATTAGGAATGAACAATACCTATGTATACACTCAGGCAGACAGTGCAGGTTCGATGCCCTCCTATTTTTTTAATGGCAAAAAATATCCATTCGATTTTTTAGACCTGGTGTATGGTGATAAAAATATTTATAGTACGGTTCATGACTTACTCAAATTTGAAACAGCTCTATACGCAGGTACTATAATTAATGCTGATTTAATGACTGCAGCATATTCTCCATATAGCTTTGAAAAACCCGGAACACATAATTATGGTCTTGGATGGAGAATGTTGCTTTTGAAAAACGGAAAGAAAATAATTTATCACAATGGTTGGTGGCATGGCAACCGAACGGCTTTTTATAGATTACTGGATGAAAAAGTAACAATCATCGCTTTTTGTAACAACGATTCTAAGAGAATATATTCTGTTAAAAAACTTGCTGACCTCTTTGGCAATTATTTACAGACAAACGATAAAGAGGATGACCTCGAGAAAAATATCGTTCTTGTGCCTAAGGTAAAAACTAAGAATACCCGACTTGCAAAACATAATATCAAAAGAAAAATTAGTCACCCCATAGCATCCAAAAACTAGTTAATTTTCCAGTATGCAATTACTGGACAGGGCTCAAATAAAAGCTTGGGATGACTACACGATCCTTTGCGAAAAAAGTACTTCCATTCAACTCATGGAACAAGCAGCTGGTGCTTGTTTCAACTGGCTGATGAAAGAAGGATATCAAAAAAAAACATTTACAATTTTTTGCGGACCTGGAAATAATGGAGGCGATGGTTTGGTGCTGGCAAGGCTACTTACCAACAATGGCTTTTTAGTAACTACCTATATAACTGATTCCGAAAAAATGGGGTCAGTTGATAATAGGGAGAATCTCCACAGGCTTCGAGCCACCACAACGACAATTATTGAGGTAGGCAAAGTAACCAGTGTTAAGTTGGATACACCTGGCAATATTGTTATTGATGCACTATTTGGGTCGGGCCTGAATAAACCACTGACAGATTTATACGAACAACTTGTACAACATATTAATGCAAACGCCAGTGAGATTATAAGTATAGACATTGCAAGTGGACTTTTCTCCGATAAAAGCTCAATTGGAAATACAATTATTAAACCTAGTCATACCTTAAGTTTTCAATGTTATAAACTTGCCTTCTTAATGGCAGAGAATGAAGATTATCTTGGGCAAGTTCATATTCTTGATATTGGTCTTGACACCCAATACCTAAAAACGATTTCGCCACGCTATTTCTTTATTGACGAAACTATGATCAAATCAATTTTCAAAAAAAGAAAAATGTTTGCTCATAAAGGAGATTTTGGTCATGCTGTATTAATTGCCGGCAGTTATGGCATGATAGGCGCAGCGGTATTAGCTGCAAAATCGTGTATGCGAAGTGGCGTGGGCAAATTAACCTGTCGTATCCCCTCCTGTGGTTATGCAATTATGCAAACCTCATTACCCGAAGCCATGTGTTTAACCGAATCGGATGACAATTTTGTAACATCTTTTTCTTCACTTCAAAAATACGACGCTATAGGTATTGGGCCTGGGTTAGCAAGAGAACAATCAAATAACCATTTATTAAAATCCTGTGTTAACTCAGGAAAGCCGATGGTATTGGATGCAGACGCACTGTTTACGTTATCGACTGATTCAAATCTTTTAAATAATCTAACGGCTCACTCAATTATTACACCACATGTAAAAGAATTCGATCGCCTTTTTAGCGGAGCGACCAACGATTTCGAAAGAATGGAAATAGCTCGTCAAAAAGCAAACGCTTTACAAATAATAATCGTACTTAAGGGTAGATATACTCTAATTGCGACACCGGGGGGAACTATTTATTTCAATACAACAGGTAATCCTGGTATGGCAAAAGGAGGAAGCGGAGATGTGCTAACAGGAATCATGCTTTCCTTTTTAGCGCAAGGGTATACACAAGAACATACATCCGTTCTAAGCGTTTTCATTCATGGAAGAGCAGCCGATATTGCTACAAACGAAATAGCTATTGAATCGTTGATGCCGTCTGATAGTATAGATTTTCTTGGAGAAGCAATTAAAAGTTTATATTAAACGAGTTTATGCCCCTGTGTGGATAAAATAGCTTCACTAATTTTCAAAAAACACCCATACTTTTGCCCCATTGGGTAATCCGCCTCTTAAAAACTGTTATCAAGGCTCTCAATTTCTCTGAACAATAAAATTAGTGTATGAAGAAAATTTACAAACCATTCAACAGACTGGTCGTTACCGGTGTGTTCGTTATTTCTTGTTTTATCTCTTTTGCTGGCCAATTTCCGGTAACTAATACCAACAATGTTGGTGCTGGTTCTTTGGCTGATGCCATCACCCAGGCAAACACAACGCCGGGTACTGATACCATTACGTTTGCCTTACCTGGAGGAGCTTCTATGACAATTGCTCCCACTACTGCATTTCCTGCCATTACTGAAGCTGTATTCATTAACGGTTACTCGCAAACGGGCGCCGTGCAGGGAACAATCGCCGGAAGAACTATTCAAATAAATATTGATGGAACAGGCTTACCAGGTGGGGCAGATATTTTTACAGTTAATGCCACTGGCGTTACGATAGCAGGTTTTGCCCTTTACAAAGCACCGGCAGCAGCAGTTAGAATTAGCAATGGAGCAAATGCTTTTATTTGGGGAAATTATATTGGAACCGATAGCACAGGCTTAGTTACCGGATTGGGAAATTCTTTTTCTGGTATTGAGTGCAATATTTTTGGTGGATCGCCGAATTCAGGGATAAAAATTGGCGTGGATGGTAATGGAACAAATGATGTCAACGAAGGAAACCTTATTTGTAGTAATGGGGTTGATGGTGTTTTTTTATGGCGCACAGAGAGTTCCACTATTGCCGGAAATATAATTGGCTTTAGTAAAAATGGCCTTGGATCTGGTTTCGGAAATTTAAGGAATGGAATTCTTGTTACTGTTTCTTCCAATGGAAATACGATTGGTACTAATGGTGATGGTATAGCTGATGGGTCTGAAGGAAATCGAATTGGAAATAATACGCAAAGGGGAATTTTTGTGGTCTCTGTTTCCGATGGGAATATCATTTCAGGTAACATTATTGGTTTAGATGCAGGCAACACAGCGGCTGGCAATAATTTTAGTGGAATTGAAATAAATCCTGGTTCGAATAACAGGATAGGAACGAATTCTGATGGTTTATCCGATGCGCAGGAACGAAATATCATTTGCTCGAATGCCGGTGATGGTATCAAAATTGTTGGCGGAAATTCTTTTGGGTTTACTTCTAATTCGAACGCGAATATTATTTCAGGTAATTCGATAGGAACAAATGGAGCCGGAAATCTAATTAGGGGAAATACGGGGGTTGGCCTTTCAATATCCTCAAATAACAATTTCTCTGTTAATGATAATATTATTGGCAGTAACGGGGATGAAATTGGTGACGACCTTGAAGGAAATTTAATCGCTAATAATTTAAAAGGCGTTGTTATTGAGACACCTTCTGGCACGTCTACCCATTTAAGTAATAGAATTTCCCGAAATTCAATTTACGATAATACACAATTAGGAATTGATCATAACAACGACGGAGTTTCTGCAAATGATAATGGAGATGGCGATACTGGCCCGAATGAATTATTTAACTTCCCATTTATAACTAAGGCAAATGTACAAGGTGGTAACCTGGTTATTGCAGGTATCGCACCAGCCGATGCATTTATAGAATTTTATATCGCTGATGCATTGGGTTCTGAAGGAAAAACCTATTTATTTACTGCACAGGTAAATCAAACCTATCTTGGTATTGCTGATGACAGTTCGGGAACTGGTGCGTATAATGATGTAACTTATGGAATTGGAACCGATGAGAAATTTGGGTTTAGTATACCAGTTGTTGGATTACCTGCCGCAGTTCCTGCAGGAAGTATCATTTTAGCGTTGTCAATTAAATCAACAGCTTCAATTAACAGCACTTCTGAATTTGGGCCTGCATTTGTTTCTACGTTACCAGTACGTTTACTTCAGTTTAACGGCACTGTTAATAATGGAATAGTAAGCCTTAGCTGGATTACAAGTCAAGAACAGGATAATAGCCATTTTAATATCGAACGAAGTGCAAATGGTACCAGTTTTGAAAATATTGGGAAGGTAGTCGCTCGTGGAGGATTAAGTAATTCTTATGCGTTTATAGATAGCAAACCCGGCTTAGTAAATTTTTATCGATTAAAACAAATTGATAAAAATGGCGCAAGCGCATACAGTAAAGTGTTAGTTATTCGGGGAGATTTGGACAAGATCGGAGTAAAAGTTACACCGAATCCATTCCGGTCTTCTATAAATATCTCTTTCCAATTATCAAAAGAAGAGGCTGTTACCCTTCGCTTATTCAATCAAACCGGCCAGTTGGTAAAGCAACAGATTACTAAGGCCGGTGCAGGTATCAATACATTTAACCTGGGAGAACTTAATAATTTACCTGCTGGAAACTATACATTAGACGTTCGAGGAGAATCTATCCGATTCAAACAACAGATAATAAAACAATAATTACGGATATAATAATAAAAAAAGGGTTCTTAATAAAGAATCCTTTTTTTATTAACCAACTAAAACGAAGCGTATTTTCTTTACATTTACTGCCCTGATGATTACGGGTGGTGGCGCAGCCCGGTAGCGCACTTGCATGGGGTGCAAGGGGTCGCTGGGTCGAATCCAGTCCACCCGACTTACTTATATAGCAACTTCTATGAGGTTG
>JBJXDV010000123.1:0-3346 GCA_046153465.1 Chitinophagaceae bacterium | reverse complement strand
TTGCCAGCTCATCCATTTCGTTACTGTGTTCATAAATAATCAGGGGTTTTTGTGAAAATTAATAACCCTTAAATGTATTTATCAAAAACATACTGAAGCATACCCATTGGAAGGTATATTCAACCAATTATCATGAACCCCAATTCCATAACTATTTTTTTGTAAAGCCTTACTAAGTGATACGCTAAGGGTGCCTATGTACAACTTATCATTGAATGGAAAATATTTTTAGTATACCTACTTTATATCAAAGTCGATTACCACTTTTTCTGTTTTAGGATGCGATTGGCAGGTTAATATATATCCTTGTTCAATTTCTTCCTGCTCAAGTCCCCAGTGTACATCCATGGTTACCTGCCCTTCAATTAACTTTGCTTTACAAGTGCAGCACACACCACCTTTGCAGGCATAAGGAAGATCTGCTCCCTGCTGCATAGCTGCATCCAGGATAGAACTGGTACTATTTATAGATAAATTGAAATCAAAACTTTTGCCATCCAGTTTGATCGTGATCATACTTCCCGGCCCTGCCAGGGTTTCCGGCTTCTGGCTTCTGACTGTTAACTTATTCATCTGCTCCGGACTGATAAACAATTCAAAATGGATTTTCTTTTTACTTATTCCTAAACCTTCTAAAAAAGCAATCACTTCAAATGTCATCGCCTCAGGTCCGCAAATAAAAAATTCATCTGTCTTTTTATAGTTTAATATGGTTGAAAGCTCTTTTAATTTATCTGTATTTATTCTTCCAATATTCAAACTGCTATCCGTACGTTCACGACTTAGTATATGAACAATACTAAAGCGTTGCAGATAATTATTTTTAAGTGCTTCCAATTCTTCGAAAAAAATAATGGCATTGCGGCTGCGATTGCCATATACAAGCGTAAACTCACTATTGGGTTCTGTTGCAAGTGTAGTTTTGATTAAAGAAAGTATTGGCGTAATACCGCTTCCCGCTGCAAAAGCTATATATTTTTTTTTGTGGATAGTGTTTAGAGGTGTATAAAATTTTCCTATTGGAGGCATAGTTTCCAATATATCGCCAACCCTTAGTTGCTCATTGGCATAGGTTGAAAAAATGCCGCCTTCTACTTTTTTTATAGCGATGCGCAGTTCATTGTCGAGCGGGCTACTGCAAATAGAATAGGTTCGCCGCAATTCTTCATTATTGATAGATAGGCGAACCGTTAAATTTTGCCCCTGGATGAATTGAAAATCTTTTTGAAGCCTCTCTGGAATATCTACTAAAACAGAAATACAGTCCTGCGTTTCGCGGCGGATTTCTTTTATTCGAAGAGGATGAAAATGAATTGACATGTTTTGCAATCGTCTAAGGAGGCTGATTTAGGAATAAAAGAAGAAACAAGATGCCAATATCCAAATAAAGAAACAAATTCCAATTTTATGAACTGGCTATAGGCTAACGACTTCGAACTCCTTGCTATTTCTTGAGTCCTTCTATCATAATCATTACCATATTATCTTCCAGCACTTCGCTATTAATACGTTTAACGCTTCTGTGCCAACTTTCAATTCCACTTACGGCATGTAGCATAATAAGTACGGCAGTTGGCGCATCAATATTTTTAATTTCACCTTTACGAATACCTTCTTCAATAATAGCAGCAATGCGCTGACGGTAAGAGCGGCGTTGACTTTGCATATTTGATAAATAGGGATCGGTAAGATGTTTCCATTCCCTGTCCATTACATAAACTTCTTCATAGTGTTCCACCATTTGGGAAATGTGGAAACGTAAAATGCTTTCTATTTTTGAAATACTTTTCTGATCGCTCAATTCCAATTCAGTGATATTATTCATAAACTGGTTAGCTGTTTTGAAACAGATTTCCTGTAATATCTCCGCTTTCGATTTAATATGGTTATATAAGCTCGCAGCCTCTACGCCAACATGTTCTGCAAGATCGCGCATAGAGGTAGCGCTATAACCTTTCTCGCGAAATAACCTTGCCGCTTTGGAGATAATTACATCTTTACGGGTATTACTTTTATTACTCTTAATCTTTGCCATATGAACAAATATGACCGCAAATATAACAAGTACTAACGGTCATTTGCGATTTTTAGATTTTTTCATTTTGCCATTATCAAAAATAAGGCTAACAGATTTTATTTCTTTTGGCATATAATCTCATCCAATACTTTTAGGCATGAAAAATTTCGTGTAGGTTTGCAAACTTTAGGGTTTAACCCTTAGCAAACTTTTGGCAGGCACATTATTTTATCATTCATAAATCTAACAATTTCATGTCGCTTATTTCAGTTGGTACAATGGCTTTTGATGCCATTGAAACACCTTTTGGTAAAACAGACCGCATCATTGGAGGTTCGGCTACTTATGTAGCCTATGCCGCGAGCAATTTTGTAACGCCTATACAACAGGTATCTATTGTTGGATATGATTTTCCGCAGGAAGAAATGGATGACCTTAAAAAAAGAGGTGTTCAGTTAGAGGGTGTGGAAGTTAAAAAAGATAAGAAGTCTTTTTTCTGGAGCGGAAAATATCATCTTGATATGAATTCAAGAGATACCCTCGTTACCGACCTTAATGTATTGTTAGATTTTAATCCACAATTACCGGAAAGCTACCAGGGTTCAGACTTTCTAATGCTGGGAAACCTTGATCCTGCTATTCAGAAAAAAGTGATTGAACAATTGAAAGTACGCCCCAAGCTGATTGTGATGGATACGATGAATTTTTGGATGGAGATAGCAATGCCCCAATTAAAAGAAACATTGAAACTTGTAGATGTATTGATGGTGAACGATAGTGAGGCCAGGCAATTGAGCGAAGAGTTTTCGCTTGTAAAAGCGGCCAAGAAAATTATGAAAATGGGTCCAAAATATCTTATCATCAAAAAAGGAGAACATGGAGCTTTATTGTTTCATGAAGAAAACGTATTCTTTGCACCGGCCCTTCCTTTGGAAGTAGTATTCGATCCAACAGGCGCTGGCGATACTTTTGCCGGAGGATTTATTGGATATATTGCTAAAACAGGCGATATCTCTTTTGAAAATATGAAGAGAGGAATAATTGTTGGGTCTGCCATGGCTTCCTTTTGTGTAGAAAAATTTGGTCCTGAAAGATTGAAAGAAATTAATAAAAGGGATATTGATATTCGGATACAGCAATTTGTTGACCTCGTGAGTTTTGATATTGAACTGGTATAGCCTGCTCATTTCAATTAAAACCTTTTTGCAAGGGTAACTACATTTTTAAATTGTTTTGTTTTTCCGGCAAGATTAAAAATTTCTGTTAGTATAATATACATTCCAGTTGGTAATTGATGAAGCTGATCATTTAACCCATCCCATCGGAAAA
>JBJXDV010000122.1:0-4528 GCA_046153465.1 Chitinophagaceae bacterium | reverse complement strand
AGATCCATCCTCCATCCCATGGTGGATTAACAGCCACTCGCGGATGACCACTAAATTGTATGGCGATGGATTCAATACTTCCGTTTTTGAAAATCTTTGGAAAATAAACATGATATACATTTCCTTCCCGTTTATAAATAAGATTTTTGTTTTTCCATTTAACAGAATTTATTTCCATCGGTTCTTGCAAATCAATTTGCATTACCCTAAAAGGCTTTACTATTTTAAAAGTAATTTCGGTGCTACCTTCGATAGTACGGTGTTTATAGTCGGGGGTAATCTTAATTGAATAGTAGTCCACATCCCACCAATTACGTTCTGCATTCAGTGTTCCGCGTAAACTGTCTTGTCGGGTATATTGCTTTTTTTGTTGAAGTGGCTGAGCATTCGTTAAAAAGCATTTTCCGTTCAACAAAAATATCAGCATTACAAAAAAAATCTGTTTCATGGTTATATGTTGAATGTTCATTGCAATTAGTTTGCTAATTTAGTTGCATCAGCTTACAATTATGATACTCCTCCGCAAAAGTTACCATTTTATTTTAATTCTTTGCTTAGTTATTCTGTTTACCTCTTGCCGTAACATAAGTCATTCAAACAAACAAGTCTTTCGATACAATGAACCATCGGGAATTGCCTCTTTGGATCCTGCTTTTGCAAAAAATCAATCCATCATGTGGCCGGTGAACCAACTATACAATACATTAGTAGAAGCGGATAGCAATTTACGAATGGTAGGTTCGCTGGCGAAAAGTTGGGAACTTTCTGCTAATCGACTCGAATATATTTTTCATCTGCGAACCGATGTATTCTTCCATCACAATGACGCATTTCCGAGTGGGCAGGGTAGGAGGATGATAGCTTCTGATGTAGTATATAGTTTTAATAGGTTGATTGAACCAGCTACGGCAAGCCCTGGGGCCTGGATTTTTAATAATCGTGTTATTAAGGATAAACCTTTCGTCGCCGAAAATGATTCTACGTTTAAGCTTTTACTACAAAAACCCTTTACACCAATCATCGGAGTTTTATCAAATAAATATTGCTCCATTGTGCCAAAGGAAGTAGTAGATAAATACGGAAAAGATTTTCGTAGTCACCCTTGCGGTACCGGGCCATTTATATTTAGGTCCTGGGAAGAAGGGCAGGCATTAATCCTTTGGCGAAATGAAAGTTATTTTGAAAAAGATGAGAAAGGAAATCGCATACCCTACCTAGATGCCATCAAAGTAAGTTTCTATGATAGCAGGGCCACCGAATTTTTATTGTTTCAGCAAGGCCAAATTGATTTTATCAACGATATCGATCCATCTTTTAAAGATGAAGTGTTAACCAAAAAAGGGGAGTTAAAAAAGGAATGGATCAATAAAATAATTCTTCAAAAACATCCTTATCTAAATACCGAATACTTGGGAATTTTAATGGACACAAGTAATGTATCATTAAAACAATCGCCTTTAAAAATAAAATTTATTCGGCAAGCCATTAATTATGGATTCGATCGGAAAAAATTAATGCTCTATTTACGAAATTCTATTGGTACCGCGGCAGAAAGTGGTTTCGTTCCAGCCGGGCTCCCCTCATTTAGTTTCGAAAAAGTAAAGGGATACCATTTCGATCCGGATAAAGCGAGGGAGTTAATGAAACTTGCCGGATATCCAAATGGAAAAAATTGCCCGGTTATTAAATTATTAACCATCCCAATCTATGCCGACCTCGGTAGTTTTATTGCGAAGCAATTGGAAGAAATTGGTTTAAAAATTCAAGTCGAAGTAATTCCAAAAAGTTTATTGCTCGAACAAACGGCTAAGTCGCAGGCACTTTTTTTTCGCGGAAGTTGGATAGCCGATTATCCCGATGCTGAAAATTACCTGAGTGTTTTTTATGGAAGGAACCCTGCTCCACCTAACTATACAAGGTATAACAATCCTGTATTTGATCAGTTGTATGAACGTGCAATGCAGGAAGAAAATGATTCCCTCCGATATAATCTTTATCAGCAGATGGACAAATTAATTATTTCCGATGCTCCTATTGTTCCCTTATGGTATGATCAGGCGATTCATCTTGTAAACGCCAATGTGCTTAATTTTTTTCCCACTAGTATAAATATGCTGGAATTGCGTAAAGTGCGCAAAAATTAGTTTTACTATTTTCCGCTGATTTTCAACTCTCTGAAAAAATACGGTCAAAAAATGTATTCGTATATCTACGATGACTATTGTATTTTCCGAAAATCCGTTTAATCTTTACATCAGCATTTACATGTATGTAATGATAGTAGTTATTAAGATAGTTCTAAACGTAAATGCTGAAATTTTTCCGAAGAACTATTAGCAACTAATTCCGAACCCTTTGAAATGAATGTTATGAAAACAAATTTTACCCTTTTTAAAGTAACGTTTCTTACGTTCTCCCTTCTTGCCTTTTTTTCCATTGAAGGATTTTCCCAGCCCGATTATGATTTTACGAAAGGTTCCCTTTTTGCCGGAAAAGACCGTGAAATAGGTGCCCAATACCGTTATACAGATGTAAAACCCGGAGTAGATGCCATTGTAACAATTACAGATATTTCTGCTGGCGTTAGAGTAGCTGATATTGATGCCAACTCTGGATATAAGGAAGCATTACAGCCAACATTGGATATTGATCCGGGAACAAATGGTTTCCTGGAAATGCAAATTGACTTTGTAAAAGGAGGCAGCTTTTCTTCAATGGTACAATTGGAAATTCCGGTTACCTGTATTGATGTTGATGGATCAAAAGGCCTTACTTACGAATTTGATCAAATAACCTGGGGAGCCAGTGCATACATGGATTATGATATGATAGGTGCCGAATTATCCATAAACTCCAGCCCGGGTTGGATGAGTTGTAAAAATATTAGCGGCATCGATTATCCCGGTCGGGATACATCGGCCAAACAAGTAATGTTTACCGTAGTAAATGCAAAAATGTCTTCAATCTTAATTCGCGTTGGTGCGGATAATAGTACTAACAGTTCAAGTACAACCCGTTTGAGAAGTATCTATTTTAAAAAATTTATTTATAACAATTCTTTCTTACCACTTTCTAACCTGGTCTCATTTTCAGGAAATAGAAACAATAACCAGGAAGTTGTGTTGAATGGTAAATTGCGGAATGAACATGATTATATAACTGTGTCAATCGAAAAATCGAATAACGGATCTTCTTTTTCATCAATTGGTATAGTTAATGTTACAAAAAGTTCTTTGTTGCAGTTTACTGATAACTCAAAAAATAGTGCAAGCGCCTATTACAGGCTTAAAATGACTGATAAAAACGGTAAGGTTGGATATAGTAGTGTGCTTTTTGTAAAGGCAGTCCAACTAAATAGTAAGCTGTCGGTATTCCCAAGTATCGTTAATGATAACACGAATATCAGTTTTTCCGTTGCTAAAACGACTACCGCAAAAATTAGCTTATATGATCAGTCGGGCAGGTTGATGACAAAAAAAGATATCACCGCACAGGCCGGTACTACCACCGTTGCGTTAACGGGTCTTTCTCAATTTTCAACCGGGCAATATTTTGTGGTGGTATCAAGCGAAGGACGAAATTATACACAGAAAATTCAACGCGCTAATTAATCGCATTCGTTTCTAATTACATACATGAGCCCCCGTATATCCATACGGGGGACTTTTATTTTACACAATGATTAATCTCAGTTTTTAAGATTTTCAATCACTATTGTCCGACTAAATAAGTTAAACGCTTCATTTGCAAGAGTTACCTCACCCCAACCCTCTCCTTAAGGAGAGGGGGCCGGAACCCGCTCTGCAAAAGGCTTTTAATAATTATTAAGATGAGTTTAGTCGGACAATATTGATTTTCAATTAAGATAAATAAACGGTAATGAATAATTCAACAAGGATGTATTCATCAAAATTCCTTTGCAGTTGAATGGACGGCTGCCATTTTCTCAATCGTATGAAAGCGTTGGAATTGCGTAAAATTTGCAAAAATAATTCTTGAGACTTTCGCTTGATAGTCAGGGTTCTGAAAAAATACGGTCAAAAAAAGTATTCGTATATCTACGATGGCTATTGTATTTTCCGAAAATCCGTTTAATCTTTACATCAGTGTTTATATGTATGTATTGCTAGTTGATTTAATAAATAGTTCTAAACGTAAACGCTGAAATTTTTTCGAAGAACTGTTAGCACCTAATTCCGAACCCTTTGAAATGAATGTTATGAAAACAAACTTTACCCTTTTTAAAATAACGTTTCTTACGTTATCACTTATTATCTTTTATTCCATCAATGGATTTTCCCAACCAGATTATGTATTTCAGAAGAGTTCTCTGGTATCAGGAACTGATAATGAGGTAGGAGCCGTTTACCGCTTCCCCTCTGTAAAACCAGGTATTGATGCGTTGGTCTCTATTGATTTTATTAGCATTGGAGTAAAAATTGCAGATTTTGATGATAACAAAAATGGTGGTTTTGATGAAGCATTTCAACCCCGAATTAACGCTAAGGGGAAAACGAATGGCTATGTT
>JBJXDV010000121.1:0-19717 GCA_046153465.1 Chitinophagaceae bacterium | reverse complement strand
TAAAGTTCAGCAATCACACTAAGCACGTTTAATATTACAACCAACGCTCCTGCTTTTTTTTATATTCACTTCTTTGCCTTGCAATGTTTCATTTATTGCTTCCTTTAAATGTTCGCGTTGTACACCCTCTGCATTTTGTGGATTGTCATCAATAGCGCCATGATATACCAGCTTGCTATTAGCATCAAATAAAAAACATTCCGGTGTGCGATCGGCACCAAAAGCATCTGCAACTCTGTTGTTTTTATCAACCACATAATACCATTGGTAGTTTTGATCTTTTGCATATTGCTGCATTAATTCCAACGATTCGCCATCATCACGGCTACCTTCATTTGCATTTAATAAAATTACACCTAATCCTTTCGACTTCGCATATTGGCAGATTTCGTGGGTTCGTTTTTGGTTACGAAGTACATAAGGGCATGTATTGCAGCTAAACATGACCAGCAGTCCTGCTTTTGTTTTCGCGGAACTAAAGCTTACCTCTTTTCCTGAAACATCTTTCATGGTGTGAAATGCCATTGGAAGATTTGCTCCTATTTCAAGAGGATCACTAAAGCAATCGATGAAAGAAAAGATCGGTATCATCAACAGGCTCAACAATATTTTTTTCATAGTATAAAAATTTGTAGTCAAATCTCATTTCAATAAGTCGATTGGTCAACAATTAATTGGCCGATGGCTGATGTGGCAGATCAGTGGATATCGGCCGTTCATTCTCCTTCTCAATTCTTTCCCTTTCTTCTGCCATTGCTTTCAAAGAATGAATACTGGCGTTCAATTCATAACCAATTAATAAAACAAGTGAGTTGATAAAGATCACGATCATGAACACGATTACAGTTCCTATGGACCCATAAAGTGCATTGTATTTTCCAAAGTTGTTTACAAAAATAGAAAAACCTAATGTGGCAATCACACTTAACACAGCTCCAAGAATTGAACCAGGAGATATCAAGCGCCATCGCTTAGTAACTGCCGGTGCATATTTATAAATGAACGCAAACGTAAAAAAAATCAATCCTAAAATAAATACCCATCGAAAGGTGCTAAAGAATTGGACCAGAAAATTATTTTTTAAACCGAGCCATGAAATAACCGTTCCCTGCATGATCAGTAAAATGATACAGCCCAATAATAATCCCATAATCAGAAAGGTTAGCTTAATGGCCATCCAGCGGTTCTCCAGCCCCGTGCGTTTAGAAAAGCCAATAGAACTTTTGTTAAAAGACCGCATTAAACCCATCATACCATTGGAAGCAAAGAAAATTAATAGTAAAAAGCCAAAAGACAACAACCCAATCTTTCCTTCTTTAAAAAAACTATCCACAAAAATGATCAGGTTCTTATTGTGGATATTAGCAGGAATTATATCGGTAATAAGTGTATGAAGTTGCGTTTTGATGGTTTGAGTTGGTACAAAAGGAAGATTAGGGATCAACGTAAATAAAAAAAGACAGGTAGGAGGGATGGCCATTATAAAATTGTAGGCAATAGCTGCAGCCCGCTCATTCAACCCTTCTTTTTTTATCTCATCCCAAAAAAAGCTGATCACATCGTAAAGTGGAACACCAGCAAAACCTGGCAACATAATTTTTTTGGTTTTATCCGTAATAAAACGAACCGGCGGAAGATTTAATAATATGCGTTCTAATTTTATCATGCTTATGACCCTGTATCTTCTTTAGCCGCTTTAATTTTTTGTTGCTTATCCAATGCCTGTTGAAATTCCCGTGCATTTTTTAAATGCTCCTCATAGGTCTCACTAAAAACATGCCTGCCGGAAAAGTCACTTTTGGCAACAAAGTATAAATAATTTGTAGCAGGAGAATTCAATACAGCATCAATCGTTTCAAGTGAAGGTGTACATATTGGCCCTGGAGGCAGACCGGCATTTCGATAGGTATTATAGGGAGATTCCACGGTGAGATGCTTTTCATAAATCCGTTTTAAGCCAAAATTTCTCAATGCAAATTTCACCGTTGGGTCTGCCTGTAAGCGCATTCCTTTTTTATACCTATTGATATATACACTCGCCATATTTCCTTTTTCTTCTTTAGCTCTTGTTTCCTCTTCAACAATCGAGGCAAGGATATAAACGGCCGTTGGAGTTAATTCATGAACGGTTGCAAGTTGAATACGCTCTTTGGTCCATACCGAAGCAGACTCTGCAAATAACTTCTTAAATACTATTGAAGGGGTTGAGTTCCAGAAAAGTTGATAGGTGTTTGGGAAAATTCCCGTCATTACTGTATTGCTATCGAGTTCATAGGGTTTCAATGAATCGGCATTGTTCAAAAAATGAATGATGTCTGTCGAATCACATTCAAATCGTTTACCAATAAACGCAGCGAGGTCTTCTTTTGTTCTCAGCTTTATAATTACTAAATTAAGTGGAGTTTGTTTTCCATTTTTTAACAGGCGGGCAATATCCAAAAGACTCATTCCTTTTGTAATTTCATACCTGCCTGCTTTAATTTTTTCCTGCAGCTTCATTCGGTTCGCTAAAAAATTAAAAGCAGTTTCATTATTGATGAATTGACTGTCTTTTAACGTTTGCAGTACCTCTCCATAAGATGCCTTGTTTGTTTGAATAAACAAGTATTTCGATTTTTCCGGGAACTGAGTCGTTCCGCTAAAAAATAACCATCCGAAATAAGCGACTACTGTTGCAAGGATGATTAACGAACCAATAATTATTTTTCGCTTCATATCTGGATTATTCTTTCGTAAAGTAAATAAAAAACCCTGCCTAAAACAGCAGGGTTCATTATTTATCTAAAGGAATTAAAAGAAAATTATTTCCCAGGTATTGTTTGATTGCCAGGTGCCGGATTAACGGGCGGCGCTGTTTGTGATGAATTTCCTGGTCTTGCTCCCTCGCCTCTGGTTTGAATAGTTGTAGATTTTGGAATGAAAACCGCAGAAAAAACACATAACATAGCTATCAAAAAAGCAAGAACCCATGTACCTTTCTCCAATACATCGGTTGTTTGTTTAACGCCCATAAACTGCGTATTAAAACCAGCTATATTTCCTGCAAGTCCGCCACCTTTTGGATTTTGTACCAAAATAAAAAAAGCCATACCCACGCATGCAAGAATAATTAGAATCAGAAAAAAGATCATCATAAAACTAGGCGTTTAATTGTTCAATTTTGGATGCAAAATAATGGCTTTTAGCGGGATTAAGCAAACTTAATTTGCGGTAAATGGCAACAGCGCGGCCAGTTTTGCCTTGCTTGATCCAAACCTCCGCCATAGCTTCTGTTTCCACGTCGCTGGTTTCAATAGATTCTTCTGCTATCCTTATTATCGAATCATCATTGGCAACATCATTGACTGGAATCGCAGCAACCTTTTTCATCGTTCGCAGCCATTCTGTAAAGCTTTTAAGCTGTTTTCCAAGTTTATCGTTGCCGAGTTCCCCAGCTCTTAATTTTATTCCTTGAGAAGCAAAATAATCTACTGTATGGTAGGATTGAAAGACCAGTTCATTTCCTGATATTGATTCAGAAGCAACAGCCATTTTTTCAATCGGTTTTTCTTTGTTTAATTCAATTACTTCATTAGCTATTGGAGAATCGGTAAAAATTCTCAACGTTGCTTCCCCTGGTGCAGTCTCCGGGCTTATTTCTTCCAATGGAACATTCACTTGAACCGTTTCATCTGCGATAAAATTTTCTGTAGACTCTTTTGAAAGGACTTCAACATTCTTTGAATCAGTCCCAATTACCTCCTCAGGACCTGTTTCGCTGGTATGAACCGGATTGTTATTTTCTATTACAAGTTCCTGTTGATGCCCACCTGTTTGAATAGCCACATCCTCATATTTAACTTCATTGTTAAAGTCAGTTGATTCCATTGTAGCTGTTGGTGAAACTGTTTCTGGTGGCATAGAAACAATATCTTCGGATGGAACCATTTGAGGAGACCCCTCATTCGTTAAACTATCTATTGTCTCCTCTTGAAGAAACCCATGAAGCCATAATGGGTTATTAATATAGATGGCAGCCTTTGAAGCTTCTTTCTTATAATCAGAAAATGCCAATTTTTTTTTCTTTGCTAATAACAAATGGCCAATAGAAGCGTAAGGGGAAGTATTGATAAAATCCTTCAATTGTTGTTCACTCAACTCTTGAAGGTTGTTTACATTGAAAATATTCTTAACAACTGTATTTACGGATGTTTGCATGTAACAGCTTACCAGTTCGAAAATATTCTATTGAAAATTTCATCTACCAGGTTTTGAATGATGGTAGGTGTCAGTTGAGCCTGCGCCTGATCAAGGCTAAGGTTAGCTGAAAAATCGAAGTTACGGGAAACAGGTGCGTCAAAATTCTTTTTTTCATCCAGGCGATTTTTAAAACTAACATTTACAGAAACGATAAGCCTGTTTGTTGATGCCTGTTGTTGCGAAACACCTGCAGTAGTTATTTCGTACCCCGTTATTTCACATTTAATATCATAATCTGCTTCGTCACCCTGTATTTGCGTTAGTCGTGTTTGATTATTTATTTTTTGCCGGAGTTTATCAGTCAATTGAGGACTTAATTGAGGGTTTACGATACGCGCTTTGTTTTCAATATATCTTACACGGGCTGTTTTTGCATTGGGATCGATGGACACATCTTTGAACCGGTAAATTTTACAGGATGAAAGGATGATTAAAAAAAGGAGGGAAAGAAAAATCAGAGGAAATGCACTGCCACCAGGCATACCAGCGCAGTTTATGTTACTTCGGATTACTTTATTATTTTTCATATTCATATTCATATCATTAACAAACATCATTCCTTAATATCATACTCCTTTAATTTCCTGTACAGCGTTCTTTCACTTATCCCTAAATCTGCTGCAGCATCTTTTCTTTTACTCTTATGTTTTTTTAAGGCTTTTAGGATTAATTCTTTTTCTACGTCCATAATATTCAGCGACTCTTCTACTTCTTCATGGTGATGGATCGGTTCATGTGGAATAACTACGGGCTGTGCGTTGTTCATCGAAGGTTGCATTACCGTGGGCTGAAAATATTCCTGGGTCTTCAATTCTTTTAATTCATTTATAAATGAAGGGTTTTGTGATGCAATATTTGGGTTCTGCAAAATTTCTAAAAACATTTTTTTTAATTCATTTACGTCTTTCTTCATATCAAAGAACAGCTTATAGAGAATTTCACGTTCATTGGAAAACTCATGTCCGTTGCTGTTATTATTTGCTAAAACAGGCAATCTGTTTGTACTGGTTTCTGGCAAAAACCGTTTAAGATCGCGGCCACTTATTTGCTTGTCAAGAGAAAGAACCGAAATCTGTTCTGCAATATTCTTCAATTCCCGAACATTTCCCGGCCAGGGATAATTAATTAACAGATTCTTTGCCTCCTCATCTAACTGAATTGGGGCTGCTTTGTATTTTTCAGCAAAGTCCACAGCAAATCTTCTGAATAAAAGTGGAATATCTTCTTTCCGGTCTCGTAAAGATGGAACCCGAATGGGTACCGTGCTTAACCTGTAATAAAGATCTTCCCGAAACTTTCCCTGTTGAGTACGTTCAAGTAAATCTCTATTCGTTGCTGCAGTAATACGCACATCCGTTTTTTGTACTTTAGAAGAACCAACACGAATAAACTCACCGGCTTCCAATACCCGTAATAATCTTGCCTGAGTACCTAGGGGCAGTTCTCCAATTTCATCTAAAAAGATAGTGCCGCCGTTTACCGTTTCAAAATATCCTTTGCGGGCATCTACTGCGCCTGTAAAGGAACCTTTTTCATGACCAAATAATTCCGAATCAATGGTGCCCTCCGGTATAGCCCCGCAGTTAACAGCAATAAACGGATTGTGTTTACGTGCCGACAGAGAATGTATGATTTGGGAAAACACTTCCTTACCCACACCACTTTCTCCATTAATCAACACCGTTAGATCCGTGTTTGCAACTTGTCCTGCTACCTGCAAAGCATAGTTAAGGGCCGGTGAACTACCAATAATTGAAAAACGGTTTTTTATCGATTGAATATCCATAATTGTTCGTCAATGAATGTTTCTATTAGTTGTTTTCAATGGGTGTCTGTCGTTTATAACAAGCTGTTTCCTTCTGGCGGATGTCAAACGGCAACTATATTTCCCAGTAAAGTACCCTTTGTACATTTCGTTACAAGTACATCCGCATAATCACTTTTTTTCAAGCCATTTTTTTCTTTTGGAAATACCACCACCTTATTATGAGACGTTCTACCCATCCATTCGTCTTCGCTTTTCTTACTGTTTCCTTCAATTAAAACTTTAAATATTTTACCTAGATCAGCAATATTGCTTTCTTTTGAAAGCCTGTATTGCAAATCGACGATTTCCTGTAACCTTCTTTTTTTTACTTCCTCGGGAATATCATCCGTAAATCGTTTTTGTGCAAGTGTACCGGGCCGCTCACTATAAAAATACATGTAGGCATAATCGTACTGGCTATACTCCATTATTTGTAATGTATCCAGATGATCCTCTTCTGTTTCGGTACAAAAGCCCGCAATAATATCGCCACTAATCCCGCAATCGGGTATAATTTCTTTGATACGTTTTACCTTGGCCATATACCACTCTCGTGTATACGTTCTGTTCATCATTTGTAAGATGCGGGTGGAACCACTTTGCACGGGAAGATGAATGTATTTACAAATATTTTCGTACTTCACGATAGTATGTAATACATCATCAGTAATATCCTTCGGGTGCGAAGTAGAAAAACGTATACGTAATTGCGGGGAAACCAGCGCAACCTTCTCTAATAATTTCGCAAAAGTTACGGACTCATCATTTTTTTCATCAGTAAAATAATAACTGTCTACGTTTTGGCCGAGCAGCGTTACCTCTCTATATCCTTTCTCAAATAAATCGTTGCATTCGTTTATAATAGAAGAAGTGTCACGGCTCCGTTCTCTACCTCTTGTAAAAGGGACTACACAAAAACTGCACATATTATTACAACCTCTCATGATACTTACAAATGCATTTACACCATTACTATTTAATCTTACGGGAGAAATATCAGCGTAAGTTTCGTCCCTGCTTAATAATACATTTACAGCTTTTTGACCCGTGCCGGCTTCCTTAATTAAGGTTGGTAAGGTTCTATAGGCGTCGGGGCCAACCACCATATCTACGAGTTTTTCCTCCTCAAGTAATTTACCTTTTAGCCGTTCAGCCATACAGCCCAATACACCTACCAGCATTCCTGGTTTTTTTTGTTTGGCCAATTTGAATTCAGTGAGACGCTTACGGATAGTTTGTTCGGCTTTTTCACGAATAGAACAGGTGTTTAACAAAACCAGATCAGCCTCATCTACCATTCGGGTTGCACCAAATCCATGTTGGTTGAGTATAGAAGCAACAATTTCGCTATCGCTAAAATTCATGGCACATCCATAACTTTCTATGTAAAACTTCTTCAAATAGATTTTGGGATCTCTTTCGAAAGGAGCATAAGCCTGTCCCTGCCTATCTTCATCGTGCGTTTTAGTATTTACCAGCTCCAGCATTTCACAATAAAATTTGGAAGGCAAAAATAGCTAAAAAGCGGAATACAATGACAGGTTGTCAGATTAAAGTCCTGAAAAAATTTATCTTTTTCCAGATGAGTAGGCTATTATTCGAAACTAAGGCCCAAGGATCAATTTGGCCAGCCGTTTAACGTATTTGTTGGAAATCAAAAATCAGGAAATTATATTTATTATGAGATGATCTTTAGGGCAAACGCTAAAAGATGCAGTTTACGGAAATTGGAATCGGAGGATGAATAGATGTTTTTATGCTCACATCCTTTCCCCGGGCTCATG
Source organism: Chitinophagaceae bacterium (assembly GCA_046153465.1). GTDB lineage: Bacteria > Bacteroidota > Bacteroidia > Chitinophagales > Chitinophagaceae > Endoryza. The sequence continues at coordinate 11,887 of JBJXDV010000121.1, read as the reverse complement.
TTTTCTTAATTGAATCCTTTTAGCAAGCCAACTATCCCTTACCGGTAGTATCCAATTATCTATTAATTCTTTCTTATTGGAGGCAAGATTATTAAAGTATAAAGTATTTCCATCAATAAAATTATTATCCACTGAATATTGTACCTGTGCCAAGGGTAATAACTGTACTTTATCCTTTACTATAAATGCAAGCAACTGACGGTCGAAAAGGCTAACGCCAAACAATGTTTCTATTTGCTTTATCAATCGAACCGAACTATCTGTACTGCATCCGCTTACTCCAGTAGCATGTTCATCGGCCATTAGTACAATAAACTGTCCGAAAAATAAATTGCCATATCCTTTAACGGGTATTCCGTGCGATTGCCAATTGGAAGTAAAATTATTGAGCAGGTCCTCTATTTGTAAGGCTTCTCCCAATCCAAAAAAGCGATTGCTTTGATAAATCCAAACTCTGGAGTCGGGCGCAAAATCTGTTGGTAACAATTCCTGGTAATTCCAATTCATTCGATAAAATTAAGGTGTATTTCAATACCCATTAATGATAAAAAGCCGTTAGTTTTTTGTTGTTTAAATTGAAACATATTTTTTAACGAAGAAATTAAATTCAATGATCAAATTCCATTACGAATTGTAAGCGTTGTTGGGGATTTGCTTAAAACCGCGGCGATTTTAATCCTCCATTGATAATGCTACCAATTCTGCTATATCCAATACCTGCACCGCCTCCTTTTCTTTCGTCTTTACGCCATCTGTCATCATAGTATTGCAAAACGGACAGGAGGATGCAATAATTGACGCACCGGTGTCCAGTGCTTCATTAGTTCTTTCTAAATTAATTCGGGTTGTACCTTTTTCTTCCTCTTTAAACATTTGAGCCCCACCAGCTCCGCAACACAATCCATTGCTACGGCATCGTTTCATTTCAACCAATTCTGTATCTAACAGTTCGAGTACTTTACGGGGCGCTTCGTAAATATTATTTGCTCGCCCAAGGTAACAGCTATCATGAAAGGTTATGCGCTTTCCTTTAAAACTGCCGCCTTCTTTAATTCTTATTTTACCTTCGTCAATCAATTGCTGCATCAAAGTAGTATGATGTATTACTTCATAATTACCTCCCAGATCTTTATATTCGTTTTTCAGGGTATTGAAACAATGGGGACAGGTAGTTACTATTTTTTTTATTCCATAAGTATTGAGGAGCTGAATATTTTGATAGGCCATCATTTGAAACATAAATTCATTTCCGGCCCTTCGAACGGGGTCGCCGGTACACATTTCTTCCTTGCCTAAGATGGCAAATTTGATTCCTGCTTTTTCAAGTATTGCAGCAAAGGCCCTTGTAATTTTCTGCGCACGCTGGTCAAAGCTTCCGGCGCAACCTACCCAAAATAATATTTCCGGGCTTTCACCTTTTGCAACCAATTCTGCCATTGAGGGAACGTTCATAATCTAAAATTTACATAATGGGTAACAAAAGTATAAGAAGAACAAGAGAAAAGCCAACAATAAATAAGGCAACGGTAAGCCAAGCTAATAATAAAGCAATTTTTGCATTATTATTTTTCGGATTCTTTTTTAACTCCCGAAAGCCAATCACAATCGCGATAATAGCTAATGGCAGTGAAAAAAGATTGACAAAAGGAATTAAGAGTCCTGCCAAAGCAATGATCCCAAGAATCAGCGCTGTTTTTCCATGATCTTTTACTTTTGGCTGATCCGTTGAAAAATGCTTTTTACGTATTTTTTTTTGTAAGATCCGCAAAACAATTTTCTCTTTCCAATTTAAGGAACAAACAGAATTGTTATTCATTTTGTTTAAAGGACTGTAGCCAGGATCAACTGAACCTACAGAAAAAAGTGGAAATATAAATAAGCCAATTAGTAAAATAAATTTTTGCACGTTGTAGATTGATTTACTAAAATAAATAAAAGATGTCAGGCCCCAGAACGCTTTTTAAAATAAATCGTTAATGGAAGGGTTTACGTAAATTTAGGCATAAATATTCTCGATAAATATGGCGGTTGATGATAAATGGTTTTTAATTAGAAATTATAATCTTTGGTCGCACCTTTCCGACGAAGAATATAATGATTTAAATGTTGTACACAATTATATTGAAGCGTCAAAAGGAGATTATGTTTATTTCGAGGCCTTTAATCATAACAAATTATACTTTATTAAAAATGGCTGTATACGGATAGGTTATATTGATGAGGAAGGAAACGAAGTGATAAAAGAAATCATACAAAAGGGAGAAATTTTTGGCCAGGTTACTTTAGAGCGCAATAATCTAAAAGGAGAATTTGCCCAGGCCTATAAATCGGATGTAAGTCTTTGTGCATTTACACTGGAAGATTTTCAGCAGCTTTTAGTAAAAAGACCTGAGCTTGCTTTTAAATACACCAAACAGGTAGGCGCCAAGCTTCGTGTTATTGAAAACAGGTTAGTTAATATTCTCAATAAAGACGTAAAGACCCGGCTTATCCATTTTTTTGTTCAACAAGCGCAACCCGAAATTGGCCAAAGTACAGTTGATGGCTTTTGTATTCCTAATCATCTTACCCATGAAGATATTGCCCACCTTATTGGATCCAGCAGGCAAACTGTAACTACACTTATTAATGAATTGGCAACAGAAGGACTTATTAGTTTTAACAGGCAGCAAATATGTTTCCCGAATGTTAAAAAGATACAAAAAATGGCAAGTGTCATTTAAGTGACAGGCCCCTGATCGGTAGTTTTCTACTTTTGATTTGCAGTAAATAATATGTTCTTGCAATAACAAAAATTGTTTAAAAGAATTTCAGTGTAATTGAATAATTCAAAAGAAATAGTTTATGAAAAGTACTTTGATGTTTGTTTTTCTTATTAGCTCCTTTTTTTTGCAGAGTGCTGCCCAGGATCAATCCCAAAACCGCATAAAGGAATATAATGTTGACGGAGGTTTGGCTATCCAGGGATATGATCCGGTTGCTTATATATTGCAGAATAAAGCGGTAAAAGGAACGAGAGATCTTGCTGTTTTTCACCAGGGGGTAACTTATTATTTTTCTTCGGTAGCAAATAAAGAAGAATTCAAAAAAAATCCTTCGCGCTTTGAACCGGAATACGGCGGCTGGTGTGCTTATGCGATGGGAGCAAAAGGGGAGAAAGTAAATGTAGATCCAAAAACTTTTAAGATTGTAGGAGGGAAGCTTTTCCTTTTTTATAATAAGTATTTCAATAATACTTTAACTGACTGGAATAAAGATGAGGCGAATTTGAAATCTAAGGCTGATATGAGCTGGAAAAAATTCTACAAAGGATAAACAATTGTATTCTTTTTTTCTCTATACATTCTACAACCATCTTAATATAAAATAACCAAAAATGAAACCAATTCAAATTGCATTATGGGTACTGCGTTTACTAGCCGCCGTAATAATGATTCAAACATTGTATTTTAAATTTACCGGTCACGAACAATCTGTGGCACTTTTTACCGAATTAGGAATGGAGCCTTGGGGAAGAATAGGCACTGGTGTGTTTGAATTGATTGCTTCACTTTTAATTCTTTATCCGCGTACTACGGGCATTGGAGCAGTTTTAGGACTTGGATTGATGTCGGGTGCAATTTTCTTTCATATTACTAAACTGGGACTTGACTTTGGAGGTGATTACGGATTGTTTATTTATGCTTTAATTGCTTTTATATGTTGCCTGTTATTAGTTGTTTATAGTAAGAATCAAATTTTAAAACTTTTAAAAATTAAAACTGCATGAAACATACACTAACTATTTTTTTTATTGCTTTTTCTCTCCTTTCCTGTTCAAAAAAAACTGATACACCAGTTAGCCCTGTTGTAGACACTGAACCTGCTGGAACAGTAATTGCTACTGGCAGTTTTACAAGTGGCGTTCATACAACGAGTGGCACAGCTAAAATTTTTGATGATAAGGGCACGAAAAAACTTCGACTTGAAAATTTTAAAACAGATAGCGGCCCTGATTTAAAAGTTTATTTATCCAAAGACAAAAATGCAACCGGATTTATAAATATCAGTAAGCTGCGATCCGCTACAGGTAATCAGAATTATGATATTACCGGCATGCCCGATTTTGTACAATATAAATATGTGTTGATTTGGTGTGAGCAATTTGGGGTACTATTTGGGTCGGCTCAAATTCAATAATAATATAACTTTAATCGTTCTTATGGTAAAATATGTGATGTGCTTGGTACTCTTTCATTTTAGTTTGGTGCCTATATGGGCTCAAAAAAAATCACCCACAACTAATAACAGTAATTTTTTCGATCTTACTGGAACAGTAGGTAGCTCGCAAGGAACATTTGCGGCGTCTTATGTATATAACTGGAAATTGGGTAAAAGGAATAAAATTGAAATTGGTATTGGGGGGCGATTTACTTCCTATTTCGGAACAAAAAAAGATTTTATTTCTGCGGGCCCTGCAAAATATACGCGATCATTTACGGCTCCTTTTTTGATTTTTTTTGCCGGGCAACAAGAAAAGAATTTTGATACACTCACCGTACAGCGGCCATTTACCAATTCAATTAATGCTACTATAAATTTGGGTTATTCTCTTGGTAAAAAATGGTATGCAGGTTTTAATATCGATGTTATTGGATTTACAGTTGGCCGAAAATCAAGCGGAATACTTACGGCAAATGGTATCACCAAAACTGATCCTGCTTCAAAGGCTACTGCTTTCAATGTGTTGCTTACGGGTGATCATGACAGAGGGAGTTTAAATTCAGAATTTTTGCTGCGCTATAAAATTGCACCGCGATGGAGCATAAAAGCTGTTTACCAATTTGTTTTTGTTGAATACGAAACACAAAGTATTAAGCAAACTTTTTTCGATGGACAATCAAACAACCGTTTCCGTAATAAAGCAAATACTATTGGATTAGGAGTATCCTATTTTCTTAACTAAAATATCTATTATGAAAAACCACCTCTCCGTTTTAGCCTTATGTTGCCTGATTTTATTTTCATGCAAAAAAAACTTGACGCCTGACAAACCGAATGAACCTGATCTAATGCCCATTGATACTACGATCACTAAATTAGCATTCTCGGGAAGTTTTATAAAAGGGCCATGGGGTACTACTTCAGGAATTGCCAAAGTGATAATCACCAAGGGGAAATTACAATTACGGTTAGATAGTTTTATGGTAAGCAGCGGCCCTGATTTAAAAGTATATATCTCTAAAGAATTACAGCCGTTAAATTTTATACGATTAGGAGATTTAAAGGGTTTAAGTGGAGACCAGCTATATGATATCCCGGGAAATCCAGATTTTATGGAATATCCATATGCGCTCATATATTGCGAAAAGTTTAACCATCTTTTTGGATCGGCACTTTTGATGAAATTATGAGATTTTTTTTTGCTTTTAGTTAATGCCATTAACAAAAACAGGTCAGCGCTTTGTATGATTTAATGAAAAGCTTTTATGTTTAAAGGATTATTTTTTGCAATGGTGTTATTGACGGGGCATAATGCACCAACATATATACCTACTGACAATAGTTCTTCAATAAGGTTTAAAATAAAAAACCTGGGGGTATCGGTTAATGGTTCATTAAAGGGAATTAAAGGTAATATTCAATTCGACCCAAATAACCTTTTAGCCTGCAGGATAGAGGTTACACTGGATGCCCAAACCATAAATACCGGGAATGGCCTAAGGGATGATCATCTAAGAAAAGAAGAATATTTTGATGTCAAAAACCATCCGTCAATGCAATTCGTATCTACCAAGGTTACCGCCTCTACTAAACCGGGTACGCTGTTTCTATTTGGTAACTTAACTATTAAAGGAGTAACAAAACCAATTTCATTTCCCTTTACAGCAATACCCCAGGGCAATGGGTATCTGTTTAACGGAGAATTTATAATTAATCGCCGGGATTTTACTATAGGTGGCAAGAGTTTTACGTTGGCTTATAAATTGACTGTATTGTTGAATGTTTTTGCGCTTAAAGAATAAGTAGGAAAACAAGTGAACAAATTTTTAATCGTAACGATTTGGTAATTAAAAAATAACATTATTTTGCACGAATAATAACTCTCAATGCAATTACAAAAAGCTGTCAATAATGTCTTTGTCCAACTATCGGCTTCATTGGCCGATTTGTCTCAAGAAGAATACATACAGCCCAGCAAAACATTATTTAATAATACCATTGGCCAACATGTTCGTCATATTATCGAATTGTTTCAATGTCTCGAGAGTGGATATGAAACGGGCATCGTAAATTATGAAAAGCGTAAGCGGGATATGGTAATTGAGGGGAGCAAACAGACCGCATTGGAACTATTGCATAAAATTCATGAAAGCTTAGATCGCCAAAATAAAGAGTTGGTATTAGAAGCTACTTATGATGAGCATTCGGGGGAAACTATAAAACTAGCCACTAATTATTTTAGGGAAATTGCTTATAACCTGGAGCATACCATTCACCATATGGCGTTAATAAGAGTTGGAGTTAATGAAATTTCTTCTATTCAATTACCAGCAGAGTTTGGAGTAGCAACTTCTACCGTTAAGCATCGCAACCAATGTGCACAGTAACATTTATTCCCTCTAATGGAAAAGTATTTCTCAGTTCAAACAGGGATGAGAAGCAATGGCGCAAGGATGCTGTGAAGCCAACGGTCTATCATTATGATTCCGGAAAAATTTTATTTCCAAAAGATGCAGATGCAGGAGGAACCTGGATTGCCATCCATGAAAATGGAAATGCGGTTGTTTTTTTAAATGGGGGTCGCGAGAAGCATACGCCACATCCTCCCTATCGTAAAAGCAGGGGATTGATATTAATCGACCTTATTGAAGGAGCTACACCCTATAATAGTTTCCTTGCCATTAAATTGGTAGGTATTGAACCTTTCACTGCTATCATGTGGGATGATCAACATTTGTTTGAATGTAGATGGGATGGTATTCAGAAATACTCATTGCAGCTTGATGAAAAGCTTCCACATATCTGGTCTTCAGTTACATTATACGACGAGGTTGTTATTAAAAAAAGAAGGAATTGGTTTGATGTTTGGATCGAACAAAATAGTAAGCCCACCCAAAAACAGATTCTCCACTTTCATCAATTTGGCGGAGAAGGAGATTGCAACAACGATTTTCGTATGAACAGAGAAGGTAAAGTGTTTACGGTAAGTGTTACTTCATTAGCCATAAGCCAACAAAAAGCAACGATAAAATACCTCGATTTAAAGAATGACGATCAGTCGGAGGAATCCATCACATTTGAAAAAATAATGGCAAGTCGATAATGAATGTTGTACAACGCCTCTTTCACCGTCCTTTCTTCATAAGATTATTGAACTGGGAGTATTGGAGTTTTACAAGCGTATATGCATGGATCTATCCTGTTTGGATATTACTTGGGCTGAGGGCCAGATCTTTTTTCTTCTTCTCTGCGTCAAATCCTTCCTTTAAAAACGGCGGGTTTCTTAATGAATCCAAAAGAGATATTGCACCACTGGTTCCACTAAATCTTCAGCCAAAAACTATTTTTTTTTCGATTCCGGCAAATGGAGATATTGTTATAAAAGAATTAAAAAAGAATGGCTTGCTTTTTCCATTAATTGGCAAGCCGGATATAGGAGGCAGGGGAAGAGGAGTAAAAGCATTAAAAGACGAAGAGGATGTTCGTAAATATGTATCTAATTCTTATTTAGATTTTCATATACAGGAATTCGTTTCCTTTAAAAAAGAAGTTGGTATTTTTTATTATCGGTATCCCGGTTCATCGAATGGAAAATTAAGCGGAATTGTGCAAAAAGAATTTTTAAGTGTAACAGGAGATGGAAAGAAAACAATACTAGAGTTGCTGATGCTCAACAAAAGGGCTATTATGTACAAAATGGGTCTTGAAAGAATGCATGGTGATTTCCTGCATACGATACTGCCTATTAGTGAAAATAGAATTATTTCTCCTTATGGCAACCATGCCCGCGGCTCGTTATTTTTAGACGATACCCATCTTATTGATGAAGAACTTTCGGAAACAATTGATAATATCTGCCAACAAATTCCAGGGTTTTATTTTGGACGTTTGGATATCCGTTATGATAACTGGGAAGATCCGAAGAAAGGAAAAAATTTTAGTATTATAGAAGTAAATGGGGCAGGGTCCGAACCCACCCATATCTATGATCCTTCTCATTCTCTATTTTTTGCCTGGAAAGAAATAATAAGGCACTGGATTATTTTGTGGCGCATCAGCAGAATGAATCATAAAATGGGGCACAAGTATCTTACCCTCAGAGAAGGCATTCAAATGTTTAAAGAAGATAAGGAAAACAGCCAAAAATTAGCAACCATGCCTGAATAAGTTGCTCGCCTTTTCAATTATGGGTTATTATCTTAACCCATTGAGACAATATAACGTCGAAGCATAAAGTTTTAAGATTCTGGCAAAAATGATTACGATACATCATTCTCCCTGGCATTGGTTATCTTCCATCTAATAATAGAATTAAGTTTTTTCATGAAATTTGCTAAAATATTTATTACGGGCCTTTTCATAAGCTTTTTGGGGGCGCTGCCATTGGGCACGTTAAATATTGCTGCTATGCAGCTATCTATCAGCGATGGTATAGTTCCTGCTTTTTATTTTAGCGCCGGCGTTTTGTTAATAGAAATTATTTATGTACGTATTTCCCTGGTGGCAATGGACTGGGTGCGAAAGCAGGAAAAACTTTTTCGATGGTTGGAGTGGATTACATTATTGGTTATAGTTGCGCTCGCCATCTCAAGTTTTATTGCAGCTACTGACCCCAATATTAAAAAGAACGTTATTTTGTCGAATACGCTGCATCGGTTTTGGCTGGGGGTATTAATGAGTGCTATTAATCCTGTACAAATACCATTCTGGTTTGGATGGAGTACCGTTTTGTTGTCGAAAAAAATTTTAATGCCCCGTAATGATCATTACAATATTTATATTTTCGGTATTGGATTTGGTACCTTATTGGGTCATTCACTTTTTATTCTCGGCGGACAACTAATTGTTGACAAACTCAATCGTAATCAAAGTCTGTTAAACTGGATAATCGGAGGAATATTTGCACTTACTGCGTTAATCCAGTTTTGGAAAATGATCAGGCATAAAGATGCAAGTCACCAATTGAACAAACCACCCAATAAAAATATCCCTTAAAAGGTTATCTCTCTTTGGAAGTAAAACGCTTTTTGGGAGCTGGTTTATCTCCGTTTCGATCAATAATCAAAATTGATTGGTAAACGGATCGATACGTTTTTAAATAAAAACTCTTCCGCTTAACAATGTATGCCCGCTGCTTCCAAAGAACCTTTGTTACCTTCGCGTAAATTTTGTTAAGTTTGAAACATCTCAAAGCATTAAATAAATATTTTTGGAAATATCGTTGGCGATTATTACTGGGTGTACTCTTCATTGTTTTATCTAACTATTTCCGCATTCTTGCACCTCAACTAACCGGTTATGTTATCGACAATGTTCAATCGGAAGTATTTCAACAAAAAGACAGTGTAAGTTATCATCGATTGCAGGGGGATATGGATAAAAAAGGCCAGCGCTATGATGTATTGGTAAAGCGATTTATCGCTGCTCTGCAAATACGAAAAATGAGTTTTGGAAATAAAGTGCTTGTATGTGGTATTTCATTAATGGTACTTGCTTTATTGGGAGGATTTTTTATGTTTCTGATGCGGCAAACAATAATTGTAATGAGCCGGCTTATCGAGTATGAACAAAAGAATGAAGTATTCAGGCATTATCTTAAGCTGGATACAAATTTTTATAAACAAAACAGTACTGGCGACTTAATGAACCGGATATCTGAAGATGTGGGGCGCGTTCGAATGTATACCGGCCCGGCACTCATGTATTTTATTAACCTTGCTGCAACGATTGGATTCAGTGTTTATTTTATGTATAGTACCCAGCCATTGCTTACCATCTATGTTTTAGCCCCTTTGCCTTTATTGGCATTTACTGTTTATTTTGTCAATAATATTATTAATAAAAAAAGTGAGAAAATACAATCCCTGCTTTCTGATCTTACAACGAATGCACAGGAATCTTATTCCGGTATCCGTGTAATTAAATCATTTGTGCAGGAGAAATCGATGCGGTCATTTTTTAATAAGAATAGCGAGGAATATAAAAATAACGCGGTATCTCTGGCGAAAGTAGAAGCTATTTATTTTCCGTCCATGGCTTTATTAATCGGATTAAGTACGTTGTTCGCAATTATGATGGGGGGTCTTTATGCTATCAACAAAGAACACAATGTAACCGTTGGCACCATCGCTGAATTTGTAATGTATGTAAATATGCTTACGTTTCCTGTAAGTGCCATAGGCTGGACGGCAAGCATGATTCAACGGGCCGCTGCATCACAAAAAAGATTGAATGAATTTTTACAAACAGAACCAGTAATTGTATCTCCATTAAATCCGGTAGCAGCAGATTCTTTTAAAGGTGATATTGTTTTTGATGGCGTAGATTTTACGTATTCCAATACTGGAATTCATGCAACCAACCAGGTTAGTTTTCATATCAGGCAGGGAGAAAAGATTGCTATTGTAGGTCATACCGGAAGTGGAAAAACAACCATTGCGCAATTATTATTAAGGATGTATGATCCTCAAAAAGGTACGATTCAAATTGATGGTAGGCCTATTAATAAATTAGAGTTGCATCGATTGCGAAATCAAATTAGTTATGTTCCGCAGGATGTATTTTTATTTAGCGATAGTGTAGCCGATAATATTTCGTTTGGTAGAAAAGAGGCAACCATTGATCAGGTAAAACAAGCTGCGATATACGCAAATGTTGAAAAGGAAATAAATGGATTTAGTGATCAATACAATACAATGATCGGTGAACGCGGCGTAAACCTGAGTGGTGGGCAAAAGCAGCGCATTTCTATAGCCCGCGCTTTGATTAAAGATCCTCAGATTGTGATTTTTGATGATTGCCTGAGTGCGGTAGATACTAAAACCGAAAAAGAAATATTATCGAATCTCAATAGCTTTTTGGAAAACAAAACGGCAATTATTATCACCCATCGAATTCTGGCTTCGGTTACATTCGACCAAATTATTGTGCTGGAGGAAGGAAGAATCATTGAAAAAGGCACGCATTTGGAGTTAATTGCCCGTAAAGGATATTATCATTTATTATACGAAGAACAGCGCCGGGATGTTGAAAATAACTCGCCTGAGTAGCGGATGTTCTTGTTTTCGCGCACTATTTTTTGTATTTCAGCGAATTAGGCATATAAAAAATTGCAGGAAATTTTGCTGGTTCGAAAACAATATTATATTTGTAACTACTTTTAACAAGCTAATTGTAAACAGAAAAAACAATCAAACGTGGCGTACGAAAACAATGACAAAAGAATGGAAAGCGTTTACAGCAAGAGAATCAGAGCTGGTAAGCGGAGAACTTATTTCTTTGATGTGAGAGCAACCCGTGGTAATGACTATTACATCACTATTACAGAAAGCAGGAAAAAATTTGATGGTAATGGGTATGATCGACACAAGATCTTTTTGTATAAAGAAGATTTCAACAAGTTTGTAAAAGGACTTAGTGAGGCTGTGGATTATGTAAAGACTGACCTGATGCCGGATTTTGATTTTGATGCTTTCAATCACGATCAGGTACAAGATGGAGAATACAATGGAGAGGGTAGTGGGCCCGAAGCAAATGCTGACGCTCCAGCAGCACCAAGTGCACCTTTTGTTGAAAGTTCTCCCGTAGTTTCAAGCGTTCCTTCTTCAACACCAATTGAAAATAATAACCCACCTGCGTCTAATATAGAAGAAGTGGATAAATGGTAAACAAACTATGATAATTT
>JBJXDV010000120.1:0-11643 GCA_046153465.1 Chitinophagaceae bacterium | reverse complement strand
CCCGGATTTGCAATATTGTGCGCCGACTTAAGCTTCTCTCTATTTAGTTCGGGAAGGCCATACACGAATGTTCTATTGCCAAATGTTGACTGTTGTATCAGGCGAAAATCATTGGCAAGGTCGATGACTTTTATTTCGGAATCAATTTCGTTTTCAGCCATAAACTTCCTGGATTCGCCATGGCCCAAGCAAAGAAATAAAATATCAATAGCCCGTTCTTTTATTAAAAAGGAAAGATCATTGGTGAACAATAAATCAGTATCTCCCAACAAATCCTGGTGAATGGACGAAACGGGTTTGCCGGCATTGCTTCGGCTATGGATATAAGCAAGCGATACACCCTGATGATGAATTAATAAGCGGATGAGTTCGCCACCCGTATAACCGGCGCTACCGATAATGCCTGCTTTTATTTTTTTGTTCATGACTTAAGGATGTAATCGCTGCTGGGTTCATTCTGAACCTTATATTTTATGTTTTGGATTTCAGATTTTCTTCCTGTACTGCATTCCAAATACTTGTTTGGTTACCAAATATCTTGCTAAACCCTCGTACATCCTGCCCGGTAAAACCCGTATTCATTTCGCCATATTTTCCAAACTTACTGCTCATTAAATCGAAACCAGATTCGATACCAGTCACCTGGAAACGATAGGGCATTAGTTGAACAAATACTTCGCCGGTAACTGTTTGCTGGCTATTTTCAAGAAAAGCTTCAATATCTCTCATAACGGGGTCGAGTATTTGCCCTTCATGGAGCCAGTTGCCGTAAAATTGAGCCAATTGATCTTTCCATTGTAATTGCCATTTTGTAAGTACGTGCTTTTCCAGGGCATGATGCGCTTTTAATATAACCATGGGGGCAGCTGCTTCGAAACCAACTCTACCTTTTATTCCTATGATTGTATCGCCCACATGTATATCTCTTCCTATTCCATAAGGACCGGCAATAGTTTGCAAGTATTGAATAGCCTCTGAAGGATGATTGAATCGTTTGTCGTTTATCGTTTGTAGTTCACCTTTTTCAAATCCCAGCCTGACTTCCTCGCTTCCCAACTTATTGACTTGCGTAGGCCAGGCTTCTTCAGGTAACATTCCCTTACTATTCAATGTTTCTCTTCCACCCACACTGGTTCCCCATAGCCCCTTATTAATGGAGTACATTGCTTTTTCGAAATTTATTTCTACTCCTTTACTTTTTAAATAAGCTATTTCCTGTTCGCGGCTCAGTTTCAGATCCCGTATGGGTGTAATAATTTCTACACCCGGAATCATAATATGAAAAATCATATCGAACCGAACCTGGTCGTTGCCTGCACCCGTACTGCCATGTGCAACCGCTTTTGCATTCAGTTTTTTTACATGTTCGGCAATATGTAATGCCTGGCTCAGTCGCTCAGCAGATACACTAAGAGGATAGGTATTATTTTTCAGGCAGTTTCCGAATATTAGGTATTTAATGATGCGGTCATAATATCCTTCTACTGCATTTACGGAGGTATGCGTTTTTACACCAAGCGCATAGGCGTGCGATTCAATTTTTTTTAACTCTTCCGTGCTGAAGCCACCCGTATTTACAATTATGCTGTGTACGTCGTACCCTTTTTCATCGGAAAGATATTTAACACAGTAGGTAGTATCGAGGCCGCCGCTGAAACCGAGTACAATGCTGCCTCCCCAGGCCCCTCCGAGGGAGGGGGGTATGTCAGCACTACGATTAAAATTAGCCGTCATTTATTCTTAAAGGTTGAAAAAATAATTAAATAATGATTTTGGTTTGGAAGCTCCGCTATTCGAACTGTTTTCGTTGTTTTCTTTTTTTAGGAATGGCTTTAATAATTTCCATTCTTTAAAGCGAAGCAATCGTTCAAAGATGTTTTTATTTTCTTCGAAGAATTGTTTGGTTTCTTCCGGTTCATAATGATCTTTTGGATCATACAACATGGCAGTACACATACAGTTCCTTCGTTCTTTACTAATTAATATTTCGTAGTTCACACAACTTTTACAACCTGCCCAAAAAGCTTCATCCTGTGTTAACTCGCTATAGGTTACCGGTTCGTAACCAAGTTCACTATTAATTTTCATCACAGCCAAACCGGTTGTTAAAACAAAGATCTTTGAATCGGGATATGTTTTACGGCTCAATTCAAATACTTTCTTTTTAATTGCTTTAGCTAAACCTCCTTTACGAAATACGGGCGCAACTATTAAGCCGGAGTTGGCAACATATTCACCATGGCTCCATGTTTCTATATAACAAAAGCCGGCCCAAATACCATCCTGGTTAAAAGCGATTACTGCTTTTCCCTCTTTCATTTTCTCCTGAATATATTCCGGTGTTCGTTTGGCAATACCGGTGCCCCTGGCCTGGGCAGAAGAGGCCATTTCATCACATATAATTTGAGCAAAGCTGAGATGAGTTTCGTTTGCTTCTACTATTTGAAAACTATGCTGGTTGTTTTCCATGAAGATAAAAATTGTAATAGGAAATAACTTGAATTGACACACGATTCCCCTTTGGGAGGCATAGTTCCGATACCTGAAAGGACACTATGGTAGATAGCTATCAACGTCGCACCACAACGGGAAATGGGCGACTAACAAAAACTGTACGAGGAAGTACAGGAAAAACCCCACGCAATATAGTAAGCACGCTCAGCGTACGTACATCAGCGATTTGTGAGGTGAGATTTTTTTGCATGTATTCTTTGAGTATTCTGGTGCTTAAAAGTTTAACGTTACAAAAGAAAACATTTTTTTTTATAATATCCTTGTTTTTATGCTAAAATTTTGGTTGAAGCTGATTTATTTTAAGTAACAACTGTTAGCGGTTATTGAATGGAAATCGAATTTAATTGCATTGGTGTAAATTTTACGTTGGCCTCCAGTAATATTTTTCTCACCAAATCGGGGTATTGAAATCGTATCAGATGTCCTGCTTCCGGAATAATAATGAAGTCGGCATTATTGTGTTTGAGTTGTTCTTTGGCAAAATCAACATTAGAAGGATTGACAATTTTATCGGCACATCCCTGGATGACGGTAGCGGAAATGGAAAGTTGCTTCCATTTTGGTAAAAGAAGTTTTAATTCTTTTACATGTGTATTTTTTTCATCGGTAGAACTTCTCAGGAAATGAGGCAGCATCCATTTGATGGGATCGAAGCGGGTAAACTTACTGAACCACCAGAATTTTTCAATAGAAGGATCAATTGAACCTGCCAGCATAACAAGGTGCTTAAATTGATTGGGATAGGTGATCGCCATATTGGCGGCAATGGGGGCACCATAAGAACTGCCCAGTACAATGGCAGGTTGGTGGGAATGATTTAGCAGCAAGGCTTCGTGTAATGCAATAGTTTGTGTTTGAATAGAAGTTACTGCTTTTCTTTTATTGCGGAATTTCGATTTGTTATAACCCAGCCGGTCAGGCGCAATAATATGAAAGTGGCTTTGCAGCAGTGAATCACTCAACATATTTCGACTACCATACCAGGCACCCGGTGCTCCATGAATTAATAATAAAGGTGGTAGCGTATCCGATCCGGCCGTGGCACAAAATAATTTTACAGAATCATTTTTAATGATATAGAAGGAAGGTTTGGGTTTATCTTTATAATACGATTTCAGTTCCTTTTCAGTCATAGCAAAGCGGCCGAAGCAACCGGAAATAGCAGAAGCGATAATGAAATAAATTATATAATCTGAACGGTTCAGCACATAGCTAAAATAATGTAAAATCTGTAAGCGCAATTTTTTCTATCTTAAAAGATATCTAACTAGTAAAATTGTTACATTAAAATTAAATTGGCGTAATTTTTGCTATTTAATAATAGCGCCGTTTTGATCTTTGTTTCAATTGAGGATATTGTTTGTCGTTAGTTATATAGGTATTTACTCTTATTTCTACATTTTTATTTTCGATTACTTTTATTATGAGAATAATAATTGAAAACCATATTCTCGTTTTATTCTTCACCTTCAACTTACTGTTATTTCTCTCCTGTACTAAACCAATTAATTTAGATTTAGGCAAACAGGCCCCCCGTTTGGTAGTAGAGGGAAGTGTATACAGTACACCAGGTCCTTATTTAATACGGCTCACTCTCAGCAGAAACGCGCTTACCAGTAGAGCTAACAACATTAATGGGGTTACGCCGGTAAAAGATGCTATAGTAATTATCAGTGATAATATGGGAAATATAGATACACTGGTTGCTCCTCCTGAAACAATAACCGGCTATGTTAAATTTTACACGAGGGTCGGGGATAGCCTGATATTGGATTCAACCTTCGTGAGTGCAGGAATCAATTCGTATACCATCAAAGACGGATATTACCAAACCACACATCTTATTGGGATTGTTGGTAGAACGTATTATCTGAAAATTCTCTATGGGGGTAAAGAATATACTGCGAATGAAACCATGCCCGCGGTTACTTCATTGGATTCTGTAGGTGTTGGTATTAAATACAGTTTAAAAGAACCAAGACCTTATAAAGTGGCCCGCCTTTATTTTGCAGAGCCTGCCAATGAATTGAATTATTACCTGGCACCAACAAGTGGTGGCGGCGGTATTGACGAGGATTTGCGACTATACGTGCCAATTTTTAGCCAGCGACAGTGTTTTCAGGCAACTCTTTTCGATGATCGCTTGTTGGGAAATTATGTCAATGGAGTTTTTGTGGACGAGACCTGTGCAAGAGAACAATTGGCATCAGATCTTATTTCCGAATGGGGAAATGTCTATTTACTTGGCCTTTCCAAGAATAATCATGATTATATAAAGGTTTTGTTCGATCAATTAAAAAGTGATGGAGGAACCTATAAGCCAACCCCGGCCAACCCACCAACTAATCTATCGAACGGGGCATTGGGTTATTTTGGTGCATCCGCAGTTTCCAGAAAATTTTACTTTTTTAAATAGGCTATTATTTGTTAACAATAAAACTGAAACACAATGAAGAAGTTTACTGCTCCGCTTGCACTTTTTGTGCTGATGATTGGTAGTTCCTGTCAAAAAGGGAACACCCCCCCCCCACAATTACAGATGAATTAGAAAAAATTGAAACAACATGGGAAGGTTTATCTGCAAAAGAAGAATTGAGTGATTATTCGCCGAAAATAGAAACCGTAGCTTCAGAAAGTATTTTAAATGAGATTCGCCAAAAAATTACAAGGGTCAATAATGAAATATTGGCACAGCATAACAACCCGATAAAACCAAATTTAATAAATGGTAGCTGGGTAGGTGTTGTTAAACACAATAGCACAGCAGGGTCATCAGGCTGTGGCGGTTGGGATGAGCTGGAGATTTATATGGATTGTGAAGACAATAATCCCAAAACGAGTTGGCTGCCAACAGATCCATATCTCGGTTTTTTATCTCCAAGTTACACTTACCACCCAGGCTCCTGGGTTACAAATGGAAATGCAACCCTGCGTTTTTGTATTGTTCCTGGAAATGATTTTCATCCGTTTAATATAAGCAGTAGTGGAGGGTATGCTTTACTTAGAGTGACAACAAATTTTTTAGGTGATGCTAGAGAGGTTAGCCGGAGATTTGATAACGAAGATAATAATAACGGTAATAGTGCTGTCTTAAGATTTGGTAATCTTAGGACTCCATTGAGGAACGGGCAAACGTTAAGCGTAAAAAACAATGCATCGAATAGTGATAATAGCGTATTCAGAACTTTTATTGATGGCAATTCCTACATGAGTTTTCATGTTTTCCAAAATGGTCAAGGGGGAACTGCAGGTACGTTCATGACTGGTTTTCCGAATTTTAATGGATTAGCCTATGGTGTAATTGGGGGAGAATTAGTACCTCAGTCATTAGGCATAGGGTTATTAAGAGTTGATGATCAGGATGGCAATAATGCAAATTTTTATTTTGACGATGAATTTAGTACAAGTCAACCCGACCTTTGGAATATATTCAAAAATATGGTAGAAGGGCGTAACGGTGATTTGCCCTCTATTTTGCCAGGAAATCAAACTCCTCATATTTCCGGCAAGGATACTTATGTTTATGTGGCTCGTGTAAAATAATATATCAATCAATTTTTTGCCGGGGTGAGATTCCCCGGCTTCTTAATTTTATGAAATCACTAAAATGTATTATAACTTTTATTTTTTTCTTTCAGTCATGTACGCAAAATCGGCCAGAGTATGCAGGGTTGGTTAACCATATTCCAATTAAGAAAGAGGAAGTGGATAAACTAATTGAACAAGAGTTATATCAAACTCTTCAAAGAGTATATGTATTAAGGAAAACGGCAACTGAAGAAATAATTTATCAGAAACTACTCGAAACAGAAGCAAAAGAAAGAAACATTACGCGGGATGAACTCGTGGAAACAGAAATAACGCAGAAAGTCAATGAAAATAACATTCAACAATTTATTAAGGACCAAAAACTAGAGGCAAGGGGTATTCCAACTTTGAATAATGGATACAGGTTGGTCGGTATTCATACTGCTGAAGGAGAACAATTAGTAATTGAGGAATACAAAAAATTCTTGAATTCAAATTTATTTGAATCATTAAAGACGAGATTTCCTGTGGAAATTTATATTCAACCACCATCACCTCCCAAAGTATTTGTTAATAATGCTCCTATATTAAGATTTTCAGGGAAAAAAGAAGCAACGGTCACATTTATTGAAGTGTCAGATATGGAGTGTGATAATTGCAGGAAAAGCTATCCCATTTTTAAAGCGTTATATAATAAGTACAATGACAAAGTAAAATTTGGATTCACTCATTTTTCAGGGAATGTTACATTGGCGGCTACTGCAACTGAGGCAGCAGCAAGACAAAATAAATTTTTGGAAATGCAAGAGGTAATTATGTCTACCCCACCGTTACAATCTTCTGATACAGCAGGATATTGTAAACTTGGTGAACGTATTGGATTAGACAGAATTCTGTTTGCAAAGGATGTAAGGGATATAACTATTTACAATGAAATAAAAAAGAATATCGATTACCTGCGTGCAAATCATCTATATGCTACCCCTACTATTATCGTTAATGGCACAGTAATAATGGATGCATTCGATCAGGAAGCCTTGGAAAAACTTATTGAGAAGGCTTTAAATAAAAAGGGATGAAAACATTGAATTTTTTAACTTATTTTATTCTATTGTTTATGTTCATTCCCTCCATGCTTTGTGGACAAAACTTCTCAATATTCGGCACCATCAAAGATAGCATTTCAGGCGAAGTTATTCCTGGAGTAACTATTTCGATATCTTCTAAAAAAGGAGAAGTTATTTCTAATAACTATGGATTTTATTCGATAAAAACGATAAAAGGAAAAACGAAGCTGGTTTTTACTCATATTAGCTTTGGAGTATTGGAAAAGGAAATTGACATAAATGCAGATATCCAATTGGATATTCTTTTCCCTGTTTCAAAGAAGATAAACCTGCAGGAAGTGGTGGTATCTGCTAACCGTGAAAAATTGGAATCACCGGGAATGAGCCGGCATGATCTCAAAATAGAAACGATAAAAAGAATACCTTCCATTGCCGGCGAACCCGACTTACTAAAAAGCATTCAACTATTACCAGGGGTAAATGTTGTAAATGAAGGCTCTACTAATCTGAATGTACGTGGTGGTTCTTTTGATCAGAATCTTATATTATTGGATGAAGCACCGGTTTTTAATCCTTCCCATGCGTTAGGCTTCTTTTCTACTTTTAATGCAGATGCTCTTCGTAATGTAAGTTTTTATAAAGCTGCTTTTCCAGCCCAATATGGAGGAAGGCTTTCTTCCGTTTTGGATATTTATATGAAAGAGGGGAGTAATAAAACCGAATCAATAGAAGGAGGAATTGGTTTGTTGGCGAGCCGTGTTTTGTGGCAGGGGCCACTTCGTAATGAAAAATCGTCGTTTATTATATCTGGCAGATATAGTTATATTGGGCATGTGGTAGATGGAATCGGTGATCTTATCTCAAAAAATTTTATTTCAAAAAATGACATAAATTTTTATGATCTCAACGCTAAATTGAATTTTAGTACGGGTACTAAAGATCATTTTTATCTTTCTATGTATACTGGGCGAGATAAATTTTATTCCTATCCATTAGATGAAACAAATCAGCTAAAATGGGGTAATACCACGGCTACTTTTCGCTGGAATCATCGGTTTAATGCTGATCTCTTCAGCAACACTTCTGCTCTTTTCAGCAATTATAATTATTCCTATTTTTCTTTGATTGATGCAAAACAGTTTTTGTGGAAATCAACTATTAAGGTTAGTGGAATTAAAACGGATTTTGATTGGTTTGCTTCAAATCAGCACACAGTTAAGGCAGGTTTTTCTGTTTATTATAATATTTATCAACCTGGCCGTATTGAACAGAAAAATTCTTCCTCTGTTATCCGGGAGTTTACATTAGACAAAAAATATTCCTATGACCTTTCTTTATATGTATCAGATAAAATAAAAATTAATGATCAGTTTAGTGCGCAAGTAGGCATTCGTGTTACAAAGTTTTTGAATATCGGTCCCGGCAAAGTATATCTATACAATAATGATATGTCAGCTATTATCGATTCTGTATCCTATCAAACCGGAGCAATTATTAATAATTATGGAAGTTTTGAACCAAGAGTGTCCGTTCGATGGCTTGTGGGTAGTAATAGCTCCTTTAAATTATCTTATGCCCGAACCAAACAATTTCTTCATCTTATAAGCAATTCGACCGTTGGCCTGCCTACAGATGTTTGGTTGCCTGCAGATCGATATATAAAGCCCCAACAGGCAGATCAGATTGCAATCGGTTTTATTCATTTATTGGCTGAAAAGAAAACAGAAATTTCAATTGAACTCTATTATAAAAAATTAAAAAACATAATCGATTATATTGATAACGCAAATTTATTTTTAAACTCTCAATTGGAAACACAAACCTTGCCTGGCAGAGGTTTATCCTACGGAGCAGAGTTATTGGTTGAAAAAAAATCGGGGAAATGGACGGGTTGGATTTCTTATACCTGGTCAAGTACAAAACATCAAATAAATGGCATAAACAACAACAAATGGTTCCCTGCCAAATATGATATCAATCATAACCTAACTATTACAGGTAATTATATAAAAAATAAACAGTGGAATTTTTCAGCAACTTTTCGCATTACCAGCGGCCCTAAAATAACAGTACCGGGAGGCGATTTTACTTATTTTGGAGGCGCATTTAATTACTATTCAGATAGAAATGGGTATACATTGCCGGTATATCATCGACTTGATTTTTCAGTCACACATAAAAGCAGACTGTATGATAAGCAGAAAATAAAACGGGAATGGGTATTCAGCCTGTTCAATGTATACAACCGTTATAATATTTACGCATTGTATATAAAACCAGATCCTCTATTGCTTGATGAAGCAAAGGCATATAACTTTTATCTGCATGGAATTGTTCCAAGTGTTAGCCTTAACTTCAAGTTATGAGCTTTCCACTAAAAAAAAAAGGCAAAATAATAAAATTGCAAGGAGAATATATTTTTGTCATATATTTTGACAATTACACCTCTTTGCCCACCGGTAAATTTCTCCAGCTATGTATTGCAGCACTCATTTCTTTGATCAAAGAAGGGTCTTTTTCGATCGCATTGCCAATCACAATTACATCGGCACCTGCTTTACAATTCAGATAAGCTTTTTCCGGATCTTTAATTCCACCACCAATTACTAATGGAGCCTCTACAACTTTCGATACCTGCTCAATCATACTTTCGGTAATGGGCCTTCTTGCACCGCTACCCGAATCCATATAAATTAATTTCATGCCCAGCATTTCACCCGCCATAGCAGTACACATCGCAATTTCATTTTTATCAGCCGGAATAGGTGCTGCATTACTTATATAAGATACTGTTGTAGGGGCACCTCCATCTATAACCATATACCCGGTACTCATAATTTCCAAGCCACTTTGTTTTACAGCCGCCGCAGATATTACGTGCTGGCCTATCAGCAATTCCGGATTTCTTCCTGAAATTAATGACAGGTATAATAAAGCATCTGCATTGGGGGTTATTTGAGAAGGGCTTCCCGGAAACAGGATGATCGGGATCGAACTTGTTTTCTTTATCCGCACCACCACTTCATCGAGCCGGTTACTGATCACTAAACTGCCGCCTACCAATAGATAGTCAACCTTTGCTTCATTAACCAATTCCATTAACTCATCGATGGAAGAAGGGGTTACTTTGTCGGGATCGATCAATACCGCAAAGGATTTTTCTCCTCTTATCTTCTTTTGTACTAATGATTGATAAATACTATTCTTCATGCCCCGCCAATTGATTATCTGCAAAAATGCAAAAACTTTTTCAAACCCTTGCTTTTGTCTCTATTTATAAACGAATAAAAGAACTCATTTGCGCGATATGATCATGAAAATGAGCACTTGAACGGGTTGCAAGATCACGATAAAGATAACCAGCCTCGATGTCCCATTTGGGTGAAAATCGATATCCAAAGCCTGTAACAGAACGAAACTGGTCAAATGTTTTACCGTTAAGGTTCTCTTTATTTACAACAATCAAAAAAAGTTCCTGGGAGGCAAACATATAAACTCCTTTTGTAAAAACTTCTTTGTTTGAAAAAGGCAACATATTTCGGAACAGATATCGAAAGCGAACAGCAAATAAGCGACCGGAAGTTTTAATTTCATTGTTTTCTAACACCGGGTTACTGATAAATCTTTCTTCGAGTAGAGGTCGGTGAAGCGTATGAAGCTTCTTGAAAGATCGGTGTCTTATAAAAAGTTGTTCCCACACCTGGTGCTCAGTAGGATAGCCGCTTACCTCTCCAATAATGGTGCGGTTGATATTGTTGCTGTAACCTATAAATGCAGTAACCGCTTTATTGAAACGGTAACTAATTCCTGGACGAATAATGATTGTTTGAAAATTTTTTAATTGATCGTTAGAACGAAAAGAAAGATCTAGTTGCAATCCCCATTTCTTGTTAAGTAATAAAGAATTTGTTGAACCAACCCAGGCAGCAAATCGGTTTTGAACCTGGCTGATTGATTGAATAGTGAAACTGATAACAAGAAATAATAAAAAAAGCCTTTTAATCATTACCGCAAAAAAACAACAAATTATTGAAACAACCATCTTGCGATTTTCTTTCAATGTTGTGTGCTTAATTATCCGAATATTAACTTGTCCTCATTTAACGAATCGGTAGCTTCTTCGCTTTTGAATCGTTGAAAGTAAACTTAACAACCATCAGGCTATCAAAATAAGAAACGGCTTCTTTCCATTCACAACCAGTAAAAAGTTTTTTGTGAAATAATGAATTAATTTATTTCAACCTTAAAACCAAAATTTTTTTTGCATAAAAAGTGTGAAAGTTATTTTTCAATTCTCTAATTGAATAGCAGCGGCCTTTCCCGAATTTTTCAACATCTATTATCCACAGCCTGTGCATATCTAGCCTTGGGAAAAATGAATTGCAAAAGATATTTTCGTTTTCCCCATTTATATTATTTAATTAACGTACTAACTCGAAATCTTCATGGCAAATAAAAAGCAATCTACCCAAGGCTTGAAGTTTAATCGTCGATTTACAAAAGATACTATTGATGTATTCGAACAATTTGAATA
>JBJXDV010000119.1:0-17998 GCA_046153465.1 Chitinophagaceae bacterium | reverse complement strand
GGCCAAAAGCAATTCTACCGCTTTCTGCTGATTCAATGATTGTATTATTTAAAAACAAGCCACTTGATTTTTCACCCGGCACCAATTGGAATTATAGCAATTCAGGGTTTTATTTATTAGGGGTGATTGTTGAAAAAGTATCAGGAAAAAAATTCAGTGATTATTTATTGGAGAATATTATAAAAAAAATAGGATTGAAAAATACAGGTATGGATCAGTTGGATTCAATATTAGCCTTTCGTGCAAAAGGATATTCAAAAAATGAGCAGGGTAGCTGGCAACAAGCGATGTATATTTCGATGGAAGCACCTTATAGCGCAGGAGCTATGTTTTCTACAGCAGAAGATTTATACCAGTGGACAAAAGCACTTCATAACAACAAGGTACTTTCTCCGGCATCAACAAAAAAAATGATAACGCCTTATCGAAATAATTATGGGTACGGAATAGGTATAGATAGTTTAAAGAAACATCGCCGTGTATCGCACAACGGTGGTATTCCTGGATTTGTAACACATCTTGCATATTACCCTAACGATGATGTGTGTGTTATTGTTTTTTCGAACAACGACGCCAAGTCGGTTAAGATGGGCGCGGCGATGGCCTCGATTTTATTTGATTTACCGGTACAACTGCCCTATCTGCCCAAGGAAATAAAAATCAATCCTGCGATTCTTGAAAATTATATTGGAAAATATATTGCCACCGGGCCAATTGAATTACTGAAGAAGGAAAACAAATTGTATCGTCGTTCAGAGGATGGTTCGGAAATCGAACTGAAACCTGAATCGAAGAAACGTTTTTTTTATGCAGATGAATCTGATCGGTTTATTGAATTTGACCTCGATAAAAATGGTAAAATGATCAAAGCCTGGTTCATCAATAATGGAGATAAAATAGAAATGAAAAAGCAATGACTGAAGAATTAAATTATGAGCAACAGCACGAGGAAAATAGGCCAACAGAAATTATAGGTGAAGCTTCTATAAAAATACAACACGCAAAAACTTCTAACTCAACTATTAAAAAGTACAAACAACCATTAAAACAATAGGGTAAATAAAAGATAATGCTAACGTTGTTATCAATTTAAAAATACAATAAACAAATTTTAAATATGAAGAAGATTGTGTTATTCCTCGTTTTTGGATTATTAGTTAAGTCTACCAATGCCCAACTTTCTTCTCAGAAAATTGATGAATTGGTGGCAGATGCTTTGATAAAATTTAAGGTAGCAGGAGTAGCTGTTGCCATTGTAAAAGATGGAAATGTGATTCATTCAAAAGGCTATGGCCTCGCAGATATAAATACCAAAAAACCAGTGAATGAAAACACCAATTTTCAAATTGCTTCCAATAGCAAAGCATTTACGACGGCAGCCTTGGCTATTTTGGAAGATGAAGGAAAATTAAAGTGGACGGATAAAGTGAAAGATCATATTCCTGAATTCAAAATGTATACTGATTATGTAACCGAGAATTTTAATATCCAGGATTTATTAACGCATCGGAGTGGACTCGGCCTAGGCGTTGGTGATTTGATGTTTTTCCCTGACGGTTCAAACTTTTCGATCAAGGATGTTGTTACCAGCTTTCAACATTTTAAACCTGTTTCGGCTTTTAGAACAAAATTTGATTATGATAATTTACTCTACATCGTAGCAGGAGAAGTGATTGCCAGAGTAAGTGGCATGAGCTATGAATTGTTTGTTCAAAAACGAATCATTGAACCGCTGCAAATGAATAACACGTTTGTAGGTAGTTTGCTGAAAGACAAAACCAACCTTGCAACACCACATTCTTCTGAATCGGGTATTATTAAAGCAATTGATGCTTATAATATCGGAATGGGTAGCGCTGCTGGTGGAATTTTTTCAAATGTGGCGGATATGGCGAAGTGGATGATTGTGCGAATGAATAAAGGCAAATATGGAAATGATTTGAAAACTTCACTGTTTTCATTAAAAAACCACAACGAAATGTGGCAGATCCATACCGTTGAAGAAACCAATCACAATCCGAGATATAACTCGCATTTTAACGGTTATGGCTTAGGGTGGGGATTATCCGATGTGAAAGGAAATTTAAAAGTATCACATACGGGAGGTTTGCCCGGAATGTTATCCATCGTAACGATGTATCCTGATTTAAATCTCGGTATCGTCATTTT
Source organism: Chitinophagaceae bacterium (assembly GCA_046153465.1). Classification (GTDB taxonomy): domain Bacteria; phylum Bacteroidota; class Bacteroidia; order Chitinophagales; family Chitinophagaceae; genus Endoryza. Next base: position 15,829 of record JBJXDV010000119.1, on the reverse strand, counting down.
AACCAATACTGAAAATGGAGGTGGTGGGCTGTTTACAGCGATTACCAATACCATTTCCGATACCTATCTTGGTGTGGATGATTTTGGGTGGACAGATAAAATTGTAGGATGGATGAAGGGGGATAGGAACAAAGGTGATGATATAACAAAAAAGGTTTGGGAAAAAGTGAACGCTGCAAAGAATATACAAATAAAAAACGAAGACTTTATCGGAATATATGAAGACAAGTGGTTTGGCAAAGTAGAAGTATTTGAAAAAGACAAGCAATTATGGATTAAATCTTATCGTTCGCCAAAATTAAATGGACCAATGGCTTTTTATAATGCCAATACGTTTGCGATAAAATGGGAATACCAGGCAATGAATTGTGATGCCCTGGCGATGTTTTCCCTGGACGAGAATGGCAAAGCGCAATCCATTAAGATGAAAGGTATTTCGCCCAATATTGATTTCAGTTTTGATTTTCAGGATTTAGATTTAAAAAGAATTGATAAATAAATTTACTATTGTTTACAAAGCAGCAGTTTTATCACCTTAACAAACCTGATAGAATTGTTTGTAGTAATTGCCTTGCTCATCGTATTTGAATTTTTGAATTTGTTGCTGCATCCTTTTTTGGAAAGAGTAACGCACCACTTCACTGTGTTAATTTGTTGGTGTTGGTTTACATTGCAGCACTATTGGTTCCGCTTCATCACCAAGTAGAAAAATGGGCAACAGCAAAATTGGTGGGAAGAATAAAAGATATGATTGGCAACATCGAAGAAAACTATTGAGGAAGTATAACAGTCGGGCAATGCCAGGTAAACCCACCGATCCCATTTTTTACACTTTTATACAAAGATAAATTTTGGACAAATCCGGAATTAAACTCCGTATTTGTACGTAAAGACACAAAATACTTTACTACATTAAATAAAAAGCCTGCACAAAAAATATTGGTTTATGGCGGAAAAGACGAACAAAAAAGAAGCAATGGCATTATTGTAAAGCCCTGGAATAAATCAACTGCATTATAAAAAAAAACATTTATCCCCCTTCTTTTCATTTCCATTACAGGTATAAGCGATGCGCAGACCAAATATGCGGATAGTTTAAAAAACAGTTTTATCTGGTACTAACAAACCTATTGAACAGTTTGGCCTGCTGAATAAAATTAATGAAGTATTCTTTAAGAACGGAGATGTAATTTTGATTCTGCTTCCATTTACCGGATGCTGTTAAATGCACAAAGATTGAATAATGACTCATTGCCGGTCATTAGCTATAATACAATCTGCAATGTTTATTATATTAATTCTGGGTAAAAACCTTTGCCTTCAGGCGAGGACTTTAGTAAATTTGGGTTATGTAAATTGAATGAGGTTGAAATTATCAAGGGACACATTTCAAAAGATCATATACATCTTTTTGTAAGTGTTCCGCTAACAATATGTGTTAGTAAGTCAGTTCAATTACTGAAGGGTATGAGTTCAAGGACATTGTTGATGGAAGATAAAAATTTACAGAAACAGTATTGGGAACAATATTTATGGGCAAAGGGTTACTTTGGAGCAAGTTCGGGTACTATAACTGATGAAATTATTAAAGATTATATCGAGAATCAGGATATTAAAAAAGGCGATGATTTTCGAATTTCAGGTTCTTAAGTTAGCTTTAGCTTAAAAATATACTATCGGCTTTAACCGATAGTATATTTAATTACACTTTACGTATTACTCAGCCGCAGCTTTATTACCAATACAAAACTGATAGAGTTTTTTTGGCATAGTTGCTTTATTAATTGTTTTTGAATTTTTAAATTTACTACTGTATCCTTTTTTAGAACGTATCACCCATCATTCTCCGGTGCTGATGTTGCTGGCTTTGGTTTGCATTGCAGCAGTGCTTTTACTATTGCATAATAAACCAGAATATTATACACATAAGTTACTGGAAAAATAGTAAACAGATATAGCTGGCTTGTGCGAAGAAAACGATTGAAGAGCTTGAGAAAGCAATAAAAATATTTTCCTCAATTCCAGATATGTATTTTTTTACAAAAATGGAATTAAACTCCATATTTTACCTATTTTTACAAAAATGGAATTGTAATGGTTACCAGGCAAATAGTTGATGAGGCAAAGCAAGCCCTCACACAATTTAGAGCATTGTGTATTACAGGCCCGAGGCAAAGTGGTAAAACTACTTTAAGCAAACAATTGTTTAAAGGCAAACCTTATGTAAATTTTGAAAACCCTTCTGTGCAACATGAGGCAGAATTAAACCCTGTGGCATTTTTAAAAAAATACAAAGATGGGGCTGTGTTTGATGAAGTACAAAGAGTGCCGCATATTTTTCGTTACCTGCAGGAAATATTAGATAAGAATACAAAACGAGGCCAGTTCATACTTACAGGTTCTAATAATTTTTTATTGCAAGAGCAGGTTTCGCAATCATTGGCTGGTAGAACCGGTTATTTATCGTTATTGCCCTTTAGTTATGCAGAATTAGTAAATGCAAAGTTGGCTAATAAAGATGTAAACAAACATATATTAACTGGCGGCTATCCTGAAATATGGAACGAAAAATTAATACCTGGAATATGGCTGAATAGTTACATACAAACCTATGTACAAAGAGATGTGAGGCTACTTAGAAACATTAGCAACCTTGCAACATTTAATCGGTTTATTTATTTATGTGCCAATCATGCCGGGCAAATTTTGAACAGAGATGAACTGGCAAAACAAACAGGGGTAGATACAAAAACAATTTTGGCATGGCTGGGTTTGTTAGAAAACAGCTATGTCATTTACATGCTGCAGCCTTGGTTTAATAACATGAATAAGAGGATTGTTAAAAGCCCCAAGCTTTATTTTTATGATACAGGGTTACTATGCCACCTGCTGAGCATAAAAAACTTACCGGGTTTAAAAAAACATACTGCCTACGGAAGCATTTTTGAAAATTGGATAATTACAGAAATTAAAAAAAACAATTTCAATGCAGGATCAAATGAAGGCATGTATTATTTCAGGGATAATGTGGGCAATGAGGTTGATTTAATTACCGAAAGGAATGAAGAGCCGATGGCAATAGAAATAAAATCATCTACCAAAATAAACAACAGTATGTTTAGAGGATTACATTTTTGGCAAAAGAATCAACCAAAGAGTAGTTGTATTTTATTGTATGGCGGAAATAAAAATGAAATACTAACTGAAACATTAAGTGTTGCAGCATGGACAGATGTTATGGATATTTAAACTTTATAGTAATTAACTGAACATGAAACAAACAATAGCTCTCTTTTTTTTATTGGTAGTATACAAACTGAATGGAGGAGTTAGAAAAAAATAACTAAAATTTCAGTAAGCAAGAATCAACGATGAAATTGGTTAATTGAATTCAAGCTGCCTGTAAAATGAATATCACCTCCACTAAATAAATATATATGAAGAAGGTATTTATAATTGCTTTTATTTGTTGCTTTGTTTGCAGTACCATAAAAGCACAATCCTCAACTGGCTCCTATCCATCACTGTTGCAATTGTGCAAAGAACTCCGCTTACTTGAACGAACCAGCTTACCTAATGGTGTTCCTGACTACCGGCAACAAACAATAATAAAAACTCAACAATTATTACAACGATACAAAAACCGTTTGTCAAAGTTGGATACTGTTGGTTGGTCTTTGGATGAAAAAGTAGATTTTTTGGTACTCAAGGCGGAAATGAATGCACTTGATTATAATTGCCGCATATTAAAACCATGGGAACGCGACCCTGCTTTTTATGCCCTTGTGTTTGGCGAACAAAGTGACACTCCTGACCATGAAGGGCCAACCAGTTTTGCTGCTATTGAATTGTGGAAATATTATTTTCCGCTTTCTGTCGATGACGAAAAAAAATTAACAACGCAATTAAAAATTATTCCGCTATTGTATGATCAGGCGAAAATTAATTTAACTGGTAATGCAAAAGATTTATGGAGTGCCGGTGTTGGGAATATTAAAGACCAGAACATCTTGCTGGATGGATTACTACAGAAAATAAGCAATAATAGTAAAGCATTAAAAGATGCTATCACAAATGCTAAGCGTGCTGGTTTGAATTTAATTACCTGGCTCGAAAAAGAGCTTCCTAAAAAAAATGGCCCGTCGGGAATTGGTAAAGAAAATTATACCTGGCATTTGCGTAATGTATTAATGGTTCCGTTTTCCTGGGAAGAAGAAGTGACCTTATTAAACCGTGAATTGAGCAGGGCTTATGCTTCTTTACAACTAGAAAAAGAACGGAACCGAAACCTCCCCGAACTAAAAGCGTTCTCAAGTGCTGAAGAGTATACTATACAAACAGATTTATCAGTAAAAAAATTAATGAGATTTCTTAAGCAAAAAGAAATTTTACCGGTGAAAGATTATATGGAACCCGCGCTTCGTAAACAATTAGGTGAATATATTTCTGAAGAAAAACGCAATTTCTTTGGCAATATCAGCTTCCGCGCCCCGGAAGTATTATATGCTCATTCGACCCATTGGTTTGAAATTGCACGATTAACGGCAGATCCTCACCCAAGTTTGTTGCGACGCGAAGCATTACCTTATGATATGTGGATGCAGCGCTCGGAAGGATTAGCTACCTCAATGGAAGAAACGTTTATGCATGCTGGTTTGTGGGATGATAATCCCCGTGCCCGCGAATTGGTTTGGATTATGCTTGCCCAACGTTGTGCCCGTGGTTTAGCTTCATTGTATGCGCAGGCCAATATGATTAATTATGAAGAAGCAAGAAAATTTCAGGTAGAATGGACACCTAAAGGATGGACTGGTGATGAAAGCCTTGTTGGCTTTGAACAACATTTGTATCTGCGCCAACCTGGGTATGGCTCCAGTTATGTAACCGGTAAGTATTTTATCGAACGTTTGATCATGGACATGGGGCGTAAGCAACTCAACGACTTTAAACTCTATAGTTTTTTTGATTCGTTTTACGGCGCCGGAATAATTCCCGTTTCATTGGTTCGCTGGCAGCTTACTAAGATGGACGATGAAATAAAAACCCTGAATAAAAAATAAAATGAATAGAATACTCTATCAATGCCTACTTCTTTTTGTTTGCCTGTATTCATTAAATATTCATGGGCAGCAGGCGTACTTTCCTGATGCCGAATGGCAAACAAAAAAACCTGAGGAGCTTAAGATAAATAAACCATTACTGGATAGTGCCATTGCATTAGCAATCCGAAGTGAGAATAAAGTGGAAAGAGATTTGCGAATTGCCAATCTTAAATCCTATTCAAGAGAACCTGATTATAAAATTATGGGGCCAATGAAAGAGCGTGGAGGACCCGCTGGCCTTATCATTAAAAACGGATACATTGTAGGGCAATGGGGTGATGTAGCTCGTGTAGACATGACCTTTAGTGTGACAAAAAGTTATTTATCGACCATCGCTGGTTTAGCAATTGACAATGGAATGATAAGAAATGTTACGGACAGAGTCAATCAATATGTTTGGGATAATTATTTCGAAGGCGAGCATAATTCCAAGGTAAGTTGGGAACATTTATTAACTCAATCATCGGATTGGTCGGGTAGCCTTTTTGGTTTACAGGATTGGGCCGACAGGCCCCCCAGGGAAGGAAGCGTTGATGATTGGAAGAACAGAAAATTCTTTGAACCCGGTACTGTTTATGAATACAATGATGTTCGGGTAAATCTTCTTGCTTACTCTTTATTGCAGGTTTGGCGAAAACCTTTGCCAATAGTGTTGAAAGAAAAAATTATGGACCCCATCGGAGCCTCTACTACCTGGCGTTGGTTTGGATATGAAAATTCTTTTGTGAATTTGGATGGATTGATGATGCAGTCGGTAAGTGGTGGAGGTCATCATGGGGGCGGACTCTTTATTAATACATTGGATCATGCACGTTTTGGCTTATTATTTTTAAGAAATGGCAAATGGAAGAATCAACAACTTATTTCTGAAAAATGGGTGAACGCAGTTCAGCAACCATCGTCGGCCAATAAAAATTACGGTTATTTGTGGTGGTTGAATACGGATCAACGATGGAAAGAACTTTCTTCCAAAATATATTCAGCAGATGGTTTTGGTGGTAATTATATTGTGATCGACAAAGAACATGATTTGGTGGTGGTGGCCAGATGGATGGATGATAGTAAAATGGGCGAGGTGCTGAAGTTAATTTTTAAGTCAATTGACGGTAAGTAAATTGAAAACCTTATTTAATAAGTTAGTAATTCCTGCTGATGAAAAAAATAATAACACTCATATTGCTTTTGCTGGCACAAATTTTTTTGTATGCTCAAAAGCCCCGAGCAAGAGATATTGGAATCCCCTTTAATGGTAAACCGGGAACATTTAACGCTATTACAGATGTAAAAGGTGTTGAAGTAGGTTATAGCACCATCATTTCAGGTGCTGGGAAAAATATAAGGGGCAAGGGCCCAGTACGTACAGGTGTAACTGCCATATTACCGCGTGGAAAATATAACAATCCAGTATATGCCAATTGGTATACTCTAAATGGTAATGGAGAAATGACTGGTACTACCTGGATTACAGAATCTGGATTTTTAGAAGGACCCGTTATGATCACGAATACGAATAGTGTAGGACTGGTGCGCGATGCAGTATTGAAATGGTTTGTCAAAGTTGGCTGGTATAAAGAAGATTTCTGGTATACCTACCCGGTAGTGGCAGAAACTTATGATGGATTTTTAAATGATATTTATGGGTTTCATGTAAAAGAATCGAATGTTTACGAAGCATTGGATAGCGCTGCCTCCGGTAAGATAAAAGAGGGTAATGTTGGTGGAGGCACGGGTATGATGTGCTTAGGATTTAAAGGAGGCACGGGTACCTCATCAAGAATCGTGAAGATAAAAGACTCTACCTATACCGTTGGAGTATTAGTACAATCGAATTTTGGAAGTAAGCATAACTTTTCAATTGCGGGTGTTCCTGTAGGTTGGGAATTGAGGGATACACTGAATGATGAATTTAAAGCACCACCTTCTTATCAACCAGGCAATGGTTCTATTATTGTTGTTCTTGCCACTGATGCTCCGTTATTGCCCCATCAATTAAAAAGAATGGCTGCAAGAATTGCGTTAGGAGTAGGCAAAGTGGGCGGACGAGGCGAGAACGGCTCAGGAGATATTTTTATTACTTTTTCCACCGCGAACCCAACAGCATTTCAGCGTGATAGTTTTACAAAGATTGTTGAATTACCGAATGATTTAATCAACCCGCTGTTCGAAGCAACTGTGCAGGCCGTTGAGGAAGCAATTATTAATGCAATGATAGCTGCTGAAACGATGGAGGGGATCAATGGGAACAAAGCCCATGCATTGCCACATAAACGTGTTCTGGAAATATTGAAAAAATATAAACGCATCAATTAGAAAATATGAAACATATTTTTCTTTTAGTATTGATTCTATCCTCGCTGCCGTGTGTTGCGCAGGAAAAAGTATTTTATAATGCTAAAATCTTTACAGCAAACTCCCAACAACCCTTCGCCGATGCCATTGCTATTAATGGTAAAATAATTAATGCAGTGGGTAATTATAGCGAAGTAAAGAAGAAGGCGGGCGCAAATGCCCAATGGATTGATCTCAAAGGGGCTTTTCTTATGCCGGGATTTATTGATTCACATAACCACGGTATTAAAGGTGGAAAGGGATTGACAAAGGCTAACGTTAATGATCGGCTATTGAGTGTTAATGAAATTCTAACCTACGCAAAACAATCCTTGCAAAAGAAAGAGGGTATGACCGGCGATGTACTTGTAGTGTATGGTTTGAATATCAGTACCTGGAAATGGCTCGATGAAATAAGACGAGTATTCAATAGTAATGAATTTGAAAAGCAACCCGTGGTGTTAAGAGGTTCGGATGGACATACCAGTTGGTGCAATAAACCTATGCTTATAAAAGCTGGTATAAACAAAGCCTATATTCAATCTCTAAAAGAAGATAACCAACACTATTTCTCCATCACTGACGCAGGGGACCCCAATGGTTTTATAACAGAGAGCGGCTATCGAAAAATTGAACCAGCCTTGATCACAGAAACAGATTTTAGTAAGGCAGCCGAAAAAACAATGGAGTATAACAACCAGTATGGAATTACGGCCTGGCTTGATCCAAGTGTAAGTTCTTTTAATAATTCCTATAGTAATACGTTAGACTGGTATCGCTATTTAATCAATAAGAAAAAATTAACAGCTCATATTGCTGCCACCATAGTAACAGATGCAAATGTTGATCCTCAACAACAGATAGATAAATTGAAATTGCTTCAAAAAGAGTACAACACGAATAACTTTTCGATAATAGGTTTTAAGATATTTGCAGATGGAGTAATTGAACACCCAACGCATACTGCAGCCCTATCAATTCCTTATACTGGTACTGCTTCAAAGGGTGATTTAATGATGAACCCCACTAAATTTGCCCGGTTTGCTACAATTGCTGACAAAAATAATTTGTTGGTACATGTGCATGCAATTGGCGACCGGGCAGTAACGGAAACCCTTAATGGATTTGAACTGGTTCGAAAGACAAATCATAATTTCAGAATTCCACATACGATTACCCATCTGCAAATAGTGCGACCTTCCGATTTCAATCGTTTCGCCGCATTAAATGTATTGGCATCATTCCAGTTACTATGGGCATTCGGCGATATAACGACCATCGATATCGTAAAACCCTATATTGACTCATCGCTGTATCAGTGGCAATACCCAGCGCGCTCAATGCTGCAGGCTGGTGCCACCATTTGCGGTGCCAGCGATTGGCCGGTTAGTTCCGCTAATCCATTTGAAGCAATTTATCGTGCAGAAACGCGAAAGGGGCCAATGGGTGTGCTTGATAGTACCCAATGCATGCCTCGAATGGCAATGCTGTATGCTTATACGTCTGAAGCTGCCAAAGCTTTAATGATGGAAAGCAAAATAGGTTCTTTGCAACCAGGCAACTATGCAGACATGATATTAGTTGATAGAGATATACTTACAGTAAATTCGGAAGCAATGCTGCATGCGAAAGTTTTGTGGACGATGTTTGAAGGAAAGAAAGTATTCGAAGCCGATGAGTAAAGTATGAATAACATACTGTTAAATAATATTCGCGTTATTGTCGATTTTTGATCACTGAGAAAAGTTTGGTGAGTCCTAAAGTTTTGGAAATAGCGACAAAAAAATCCCCGCAAAAACAATTGCGGGGAAAAACAAGTTCTAAATTACCTTAGTAGCCCGTACGAGATTCGAACTCGTATCACCACCGTGAAAGGGTGGTGTCCTAACCCTTAGACGAACGGGCCGTGTTCTTTAAGGGAGCGCAAAGATAACGGCAAGACCCTTTTCTGCCAAATAGTTTTGACGTCATTTTCTAATAGTACGATTTTTGGAATTCAAGCAGCTTTAGCAAAGGATTTCCCTCGTTATAGCAAGAGAATACACTCTTTTGGAAATATTTTGTCAGACTCCTTTATAAGGTATGCAATGAAGCCGAGGATTGGCGGTTTTTTAAAAATTGCCAGTATCGCAAATTGAGCTGCATCAAAAGATTAAACAGTTTTCTTACCTTAGCGCCTCGTTTTAAACATTTAAACTGAAATTAAAAATGAGCACAGTTAAAGTTGCAATTAATGGATTTGGACGTATTGGCCGTCTTGTTTACCGCCAAATTTATAAAATGGACGGAATTGAAGTGGTTGCGATCAATGATCTTACAAGTCCAAAAGTATTGGCCCATCTTTTAAAATATGACAGCGCACAGGGAAGGTTTGATGCGGAGGTGAAGGCAGGTGAAAATTCAATTTCTGTAAATGGCGATGAAGTTAAAATATATGCACAAAAAGATCCTGCACAAATTCCATGGAAAGATCATGGAGTGGATGTGGTATTAGAGTGTACAGGATTCTTTACCGATAAAGATAAAGCGGCTGCGCATATTACTGCCGGAGCTAAGCGAGTTGTTATATCAGCACCGGCAACGGGTGATCTTAAAACAATCGTATTTAATGTAAATCATCACATACTAGATGGAAGCGAAACGATTATCAGTTGTGCATCCTGTACCACCAATTGTTTGGCTCCAATGGCAGATGTGCTGGATAAGCAGTTTGGAATTGTAAACGGATTGATGACCACCGTACACGCATACACGAACGATCAGAATACTCAGGATGCTCCTCATCCGAAAGGTGATTTGCGCCGTGCAAGAGCTGCTGCACAAAATATAGTTCCGAATAGCACAGGTGCTGCAAAAGCCATTGGATTAGTATTACCTGGATTAAAAGGGAAATTGGATGGAAGTGCTCAACGGGTTCCTACACTTACTGGTTCTCTTACAGAGCTAACTGTTATTCTTGCTAAGAAAACAACCGTAGAAGAAATTAATGCTTCTATGAAAGCTGCCAGCAATGAAAGCTTTGGATATACTACCGATGAAATTGTAAGCAGCGATATCGTGGGTATTACCTATGGATCGCTTTTTGACGCAACACAAACCAAAGTTCAAACTGTTGGCGATTCGCAAATAGTACGAACAGTTAGTTGGTACGATAACGAAATGAGTTATGTGAGCCAATTGGTTCGCAGCGTAAATTATTTCGCAAAAATGATCTCCGAATAAATAGACTTATTTTGTTTGCCCACAAAGACTTTAGTAACACGAAGCATCATTTTTCTTTGTGTTCGTTATGACTTTGTGGGTTTTCTTTTATTCCATCTTTGATTGGCAACTTATAATTCTATATGGCAACATCGATGGGCTATCTTACAACGGATAGCTGTTAAAAGAATATTTAAAGTGTTAGGTCAGCGAAATAGTTCTCTTCAACCTCTTACTTTTTTTTCTATAAAACCTGGCTATCATCACGCCACCGCCGCAGAGCAATTGGACGCAACGCTAAGTACCGATGAATGGCAGAAGGAAGTATACCAGCTTGCTGCCGAAATCGCACAAAAATTTCAGTTTTCTACTATTTTAGATGTTGGCTGTGGTTCTGGATACAAATTAGTGAATATGTTGGCGCATTACGATACAACAGGTATTGAAATAAACCCAACTTTTGACTGGTTAATAAAAAAATATCCATCAAAAAACTGGTTACTCTTTGATGTGGTGCAGCCAACACAACTAAAAACTGACCTAGTAATTTGTGCCGATGTGATTGAGCATTTATCCAATCCCGACGATTTGCTGGATTTTATCAGTGACCTGAATTTTCAGCGACTTATTATCAGCACTCCGGAAAGGGATGCAGTGGCTGGCAAAAACGATTATGGGCCTCCGGAAAATACTGCGCATTATCGAGAATGGAATGCAATAGAATTTAAAAACTACCTGCGCCAATGGTTCGTTGTACAGGAACAACATATTTTTAATACTAAAAGCGTAACGCAAGTTGTAATTTGCCAAAAAAAATAACTACTATGAGTAAGTTTAGTGACTATAATTTCAATGGAAAGAAGGCCCTCGTGCGTGTAGATTTTAATGTACCATTGGATAAACAAACTCTTGCTATTACCGATGATAATCGCATGACCGCAGCCGTGCCTACTATAAAAAAAATATTGAGTGATGGGGGTAGTGTTATACTGATGAGCCATCTCGGTCGCCCAAAAGACGGACCGGAAGATAAGTCTTCATTAAAACATTTGGTAAAACATTTGTACCAGTTACTGAATCAATCTACGAATAAGCCGGTAAATGTATTATTCGCCAATGATTGCATTGGTGAGCAAGCCTTCATGACAGCAAATATGTTAAGATCCGGCGAAGTATTGTTACTTGAAAATCTCCGGTTTTATAAAGAAGAAGAAAAAGGTGATGAAAAGTTTGCTGAAAAATTAAGTAAGCTGGGGGATGTTTACGTGAATGATGCATTTGGTACAGCCCATCGGGCGCATGCTTCTACAGCGGTGATTGCAAAATTTTTTACTTCAGATAAAAGAATGGCTGGGTTATTAATGGAAGCGGAAGTAGCTAGTGCCGAGAAAGTAATGCATCAATCAGACAAACCATTTACAGCAATTATTGGTGGAGCGAAAGTGAGTGATAAAATTCTCATTATTGAAAACCTGCTGGAGAGAGCAACGGATATTATTATTGGCGGAGGCATGGCCTATACCTTTTTTAAAGCACAGGGCGGAAAAATAGGTAACTCCTTATGCGAAGATGATCGCTTAGAGAAAGCGAATGAATTATTAAAGAAAGCTGAAGCAAAGGGAGTCTGTATTCATTTGCCTTCAGATTCAATAATAGCAGACAAATTTGATGCAGCTGCAAATTCGTCTACTGCTCCCAGTAATGCTATTCCGGATGGTTGGATGGGCCTGGATATTGGTCCCAATGCAGTGGAACAGTTTACCAATGTAATAAAGAAATCGAAAACCATTTTATGGAACGGCCCCATGGGTGTTTTTGAAATGGAAAAATTTCAACACGGCACAAAGGCGATTACCAAGGCGATTGCAGAATCTACTAAGAATGGAGCATTTAGTTTGGTCGGTGGAGGCGATAGTGTAGCAGCAGTGAATGATTTTGGGTATGCCGATAAAGTAAGTTATATCTCAACTGGTGGCGGTGCTATGCTTGAGTATTTTGAAGGAAAAGAACTACCAGGGATAGCTGCAATAAAGGATAAATAACTATCCTGCTAAACAAACTGTTATTTTTTAGATTGTAATGGATAGAAGAATTATTTTTAAATTTGAATATTTGCGATTCTTTACCTGGTTTTTAATATTTTCCAAAAATGAATAGAGTCTTCAAATACATTGCTATTGCTTTCCTTGGCATTTTTACGATTGCTTGTCAAAAAGAATTATCGATAGATTCACTTACAGGCAGTGGAGGAGGGTCGGCAAATTCAGTAATAGGGAAATGGAAATTTATTAATATTGATGCTAAAACAGAAAGCATCGTCGAAGCTACTGATGGTATTGATATTGAAAAATCGATTTCATTCAGTAATTATGTTTCTACCAACAATAAGGGAACCATCACGATTGACGCCACAACGATGAACACATTAGGATTGGGATATGACGTTAATACTACCGTTAAGGTATATTTATATTTGAATGGCACGCTAGACGATTCTTTAGACGCCCCTTTTTCGTTTACGGTTCCTCTGTCGAATGGAACATCCACTTATAAACAAATTAGCAGTGATTCTCTTTATTTCGAAAATGGAGGTTTTGTTTTTCAGGGTGGCGCAACCCAAGCTTCACAACCAGGCGGAGCGAGGATAAAATTTGAAGGAAACAGACTTCTTATGACAAGTAGTTCCATACAGACGACTTCCGAAACGAATGCTGGGATAACACAAAAATTAACGAATAAAATAACGGCAGTGTTTACGTTGGAAAAGCAATAGAAAGATATTCTCTCAAACAGGATATTTTATTTTTTTGAAATCATGATCACTTTATCGTTGCTTCCGTTGCCTGTACAGATAAATACTTTTCCATCTGGCGAAATACAGATATCTCTCATTCTTCCATATGTGCCTGATAAAAACTCATTGGTTTCAACAACCGTAGTATGTGTATCATTCAATTTTAATTGCATTAAACGTGTGTTTTTAAGTGTTGCAATTAATAAAGAATTTTTCCATTGGGGAATCAGATCGTTATTATAATAATCCATGCCACTTACCGCAATAGTAGGAGTCCATGCCTTGATCGGTTCTTTTACATTATTGGCCGTACAAAAACTTGCTTCGTTACTACCATCACAAAACCCCCGCACATCGGGCCATCCAAAATTTCTACCTTTTTCAATAATATTTATTTCATCATCAGTATCGGGCCCATGTTCGGAACTATACAATATGTTATTTGCAAATACAAGTCCTTGTGGGTTGCGATGTCCTTTACTCCAAATAGCACTTCCTCCAAAAGGATTATCCATTGGAATTGTTCCATCTAAATTCAATCGTAAAATTTTTCCGTTGATAAATCCGTTGTTTTGGGGGAACGCTGTATTGCCCGCATCGCCGGTACTTATAAATAGTTTATCACCTACAATTACGAGCCTGCTACCATTATGTATATTTCCCCCGGTGATATTATCCTGTATGATGAACGGATCGGTAAGTTTGCCGGCACCATATGTAAATCGTACTATTTTTTCCCGATAGCTACCTGATGACGTATAATTATAGGATACAAAAACATATGGGTTTGTATTGAATTGCGGATGAAGTACCATACCCAATAAACCACCTTCTCCCTTCGCATCAATATCACTAATCGTCGAAAGTGGAATTTTAGTTCCATTGCCGGGGTCAATCCTGCTGATAGTTCCTCCGCGTTCTGTCATCCAAATAAAATTATCGGGTCCCCATAAAATTTCCCACGGGTGACTAAGATTTTCAGTCAAAACAATGGTGGTTAATTCAACAGGCAGGGGAGTGGAAGGGTTATCTTCTTTCTTTTTGCAGGAAATAATATGGAGCAAAGCTATTATTACAAGAAATCGGGAAACAAAAAGAGTTTTCATTTAAATAATTTTTTAAGGCTTAAAGCTAATATTGTGCCGCTACCGATAAGGATACAATGTTTACCGTAATAACGTTGGGTTCGGCCGAAAATTTATATTGCAGATATAGTAAAAACGTTAATTTTATTTATAAATCAAAAAATTACAGATATGAAATCGCGTAATCTTATTGTTATCGTAGTAATAGCCTTTGTTTTAATTTTGGGTGGGTGTGGATGCAGCGGCTATAATAGTATGGTAGGTCTCGATGAAAATGTAAAGGCGAAATGGGCCAATGTGCAGAGTGATTATCAGCGTCGTTCCGATCTTATTCCAAACTTGGTGAATACAGTTAAAGGAGCTGCTAATTTTGAACAGGAAACCTTAGTGAGACTTGTGGAAGCCAGGGCTAAAGCTACTTCCGTTCAGGTAGATCCTTCAAATATTACCCCAGAAAAACTGGCTGAATTTCAACAGGCACAGGCTGGGGTAAATAGTGCATTAGGAAGATTATTGGCTGTTGTAGAGAACTATCCCGATCTGAAAGCCAATCAGAATTTTATGGATTTACAAAAGCAATTGGAAGGAACTGAAAACCGGATAAAGGTTTCCAGAAATGATTTTAATACTTCAGTTCAGGGATATAATTCTACAGTCCGTAAATTTCCGAATACTATTTTTGCAGGAATGTTTGGGTTTAAAGTAAAAGATGGATTTAAAGCCGACCCCGGTTCTGAAAAGGCACCCGACGTTAAATTTTAATCCAGCAAAACTATTCATGTCACTATTTTCTTTTTTTCGTAGAAGTGATTTCTTCAGTGAAGAAGAAAAGCAACATATTATTGCTTCTATTCGGGCTACAGAATTACGTACCAGCGGCGAAATAAGAGTATATATAGAAAGTCGTTGTCGATTTGTAGATCCACTCGATCGGGCAGCCGAAATTTTCTGGGGTTTAAAGATGGATCATACCGAAGATAAAAACGCGGTACTGGTATATATAGCTTTTCGAGATCATCAGTATGCAGTATTTGCAGATAAGGGCATTCATGAAAAAGTAGGAGAAAAATTCTGGAAAGAAGAAGTACAGGCAATGTATAAACATTTTCGGGAGAATCAGATTTCCGATGCCATTGCACAGGTAATAACAGATGTGGGCGAAGCATTGCACCATCATTTTCCATATGAACATGATACAGATAAAAATGAACTGCCCGATGATATAGTATTTGGTAAATAATGTTAAGAAATTATAAAGAACGGATGAGAGGATTCAGGTATATAGTTATTGGATTATTGATGGCAGTTTCGATATCGGC
>JBJXDV010000118.1:0-11187 GCA_046153465.1 Chitinophagaceae bacterium | reverse complement strand
GGATGTCGGAATTGATTCGATAAATCCTGTCGACATTCGCTAAGTATCGATCGTAACTAAGTTCGTTGGTAACATACAGTGTAATCACGAGGCAGGTAGCCAGGCCAATGGCAAGGCCAAAAATATTAATGGCACTGAAGCCTTTGTTTTTCCAAAGATTACGAAAGGCTACTTTAAAATAGTTTTTTATCATGGCTATATTTTTATTCTGTTCGTAAACCTGCCGGCAGGCAGGCTTTTTACTTCCTTATTATTTATACGTTTCGCAACGACTTAACCGGATTTGCCAGTGCAGCTTTGATTGCCTGAAAGCTGATTGTTATCAATGCAATACCAAGCACTATCGTTCCAACCAATACAAATACCCACCAGTCTAATTGAATACGAAATGCATAATTCTGTAACCACTGACTGCTTGCATACCAGGCAACTGGCACAGCAATGATTACTGATACGATTACAAGCTTTAAAAAATCTTTCGACAATAATTGTGTTACGGATAAAACTCCTGCACCCAAAACTTTTCGAATACCGATTTCTTTAATACGCTGCTCTGCTGCAAAAACTGTTAATCCAAACAAACCAAGGCATCCAACAAAAATGGTTAAACAGGCAAATAGTAAGATGACAGATGCAGTTCGCTTATCTTCTTTATATAACTGGTTAATGGATTCATTGAGGAATGAAAATTCTAATGGTGTTTCCGGTTCGTACTTTTTATAGTATTTCTGAATTTGATTGATAGCTTCTGCAGTTTTGCCAGGAACTGTTTTTACAAACAAATTAAAATAAGGTGCCCACGGTTGATAACGGAAAATAAAAGGTTCAATACCTGAACTCAAAGGTTTAAAATGAAAATCTTTTACTACACCAATAATACTTCCGCCTGCGCCATAAAACTTAATGCGTTTGCCTATAACTGCTTCAGCAGTAAAACCCATCAGCTTTACTGCAGTTTCATTTACAATGAAATTGTTAATGGTATCTTTTTCATTTTGTAGTTTAAAGTTTTCGCCTTTCAATAAATCCATTCCGAGTGCTGGAATAAAATCAGGGTCAACATTGGCCTGTGTAATTAAAAACTCCTGACCCTGCTGCATACCTTCCCATTCAAGATTGGTTGAGTTATCAACGTTGGCAAGCGACATAGTAGCGGGTGCTGAAGCCGCAATGGTACTTTCAGTATCTAAATCTCGTTTGAATAAAGCAACTTTTCCCTTCAGTTCATTGCCTAACCGCACACGAATAATTTGTTCACTGTTAAAACCAAGATCCTTACTTTGTACAAATTTCAACTGTCGGTACATAAAGAAGGTACAAATCATCATCGTTACGGAAATAGCAAATTGAAACACCACCAATCCCTTTCTGAAACCTGCTGCAGATTTTACATCAGGTTTCCCCTTTAGTATTTTAACAGGCTTAAAGGACGATAAAATAAATGCAGGATAAATGCCTGCCAATAATCCAATGATGATAATGAACAGGATAAAGAAGGAAAGAAACATAATACCTGTAAGATTCAATACAAGACTTGCTCCTGTTATTTGTTCTAAAAATGGTTGTGCAAATTTTAAAATAATAACGGCAGCAATACCCGCCAGTGTTGCAATTAAAACCGACTCAGTTAAAAATTGAAACACCAATTGCCTGCGTGATGCCCCTGTTACTTTACGCACACCCACTTCCATAGCACGCTTTAAAGAACGTGCAGTTGAAAGATTTACAAAGTTTACACAAGCAATGAGCAATAAGAGCAATCCAACGCCAAAAAATATTTTTACATATTTCACATCGCTCCGCTTTCCCCAATCGGTAAAAAAATCAAACTTAGAATAGAGATATTGTTTGCTTAAAGGCTGCAGTTGCAAATAATCTTCTGTATCAGGTTTGTAAACTTTTAATTGCTTTGCCAATTTTGCTTCAAACGCTGTAACATCTGTTCCTGTCTTTAACTGAAGATAAGTGTGGTAATTGTTACTGCCCCATTTGTTGGACGATTCATCCGTTTTAAATAAAAATTCAATCGGTAATAAAATATCAAACTGAATACTTGAGTTCTGTGGCGGATTAGCGACTACTCCAGCCAGTTTAAAACTTGTTTGCCCGTTTAACGTAAACAATTCACCCAGTAGTGAAGGATTCTTCTTCCAGTCTTTACCAAAATATTTCTCTGCCGCTTTTTCTGTTAGCACCAGTTCATCAAATGAAAGCAGTGCTGTTGTAGGATTACCCAATAGCATTGGAAAATTAAATACACTAAACACAGCGTTTTCTGTAACCTGTATACTTTTTTCTTCATACACTTTATTTCCCGTCTTTAATAACCCGCTCCAGTTTCCAAAACGTACTGCATTTTTTATTTCAGGAAAATCTTTTTGCAAAGCTGGTGCCAATGGGCCGGGTGTGGTAGCGGTATGATACAGTTTGCCTGCCTGGTTTTGTTTGTTAGTAATTCGATAGATAGTATTCTTATAGAAATGAAATGAATCATAATGCGTTTCATTCCATATATACATACTGATAGCGAGGCAGCAAGCCATGCTCAATGCAAGTCCAATAATATTAATACCAGAAAAAACTTTATTCTTTCTGATGTTGCGCAAGGCAATTTTTAAATTAAATTTGAGCATATAATTTTTTATTCTGTTCTTAAACCTACCTGCCCGCAGGCAGGCTTTTTACTTCCTTATTATTTATTCGTTTCGCAACGACTTAACCGGATTAGCCAGTGCGGCTTTAATTGCCTGAAAACTGATAGTGATTAAAGCAATAAATACTGCTGCACCAATTGTGATTGCAAATACCACCCAGCTTATGGAAGTACGGTAAGCAAAGTTTTTCAACCATTCATTCATTACATACCACGCAATGGGTGAAGCAATCACTGTTGCAATGAGGACTAATTTTAAAAAATCTTTTGATAACAAGCCCACAATATTTCCAACACTTGCCCCCAATACTTTACGTACACCAATTTCTTTAATTCGCTGCTCTGCACTAAAGGCAGTTAATGCAAACAAACCCAAACAACTGATTACAATAGCAATAAGGGTGAAATAACTTACAACTGATGATAAACGTTGCTGTACCTGGTAATTTTTTTGAAAGTCTGCATCCAGAAAAGAGTATTCAAACGGCTCATCAGCAATAACGCTGCTCCAGCTTTTTTCAATTGCTGCAAGTGCCTGCTTTATATTCTTCCCATTACCATGAATTATCAGATAATTAAAATTTGTACTCTCATTTAAAGTAAAAGCATAAGGCGTAATAGCTTGTTGCAAATCTTCAAAATGAAAATCTTTTACCACACCCACAATGGTATAATTAAGTACCTGCCCCTGAAAATTAAAAAGCAATTTTTGACCAACACTTTTTTCGGCAGATGCAAAACCAATTTCATTCACTGCTTTTTCATTAATAATGATGTTACGACCTGTATCTGCGGTGAATTTTGAAGAGAACAAACGACCTGCTGTTAATTTAATATTGAGCGTTTGTAAAAAATTATCATCAATACGGTTAGTACGTGTATTTTTTGCTTGTGAAGCGTTCTGCCCCTGTTTGTAAAAATTATTATCCTCTGCATTAAAAATTCCGGGATAGTAAACAGAAGCCCCCACTGATTGTACATCTTTAGCGCTGCTGATTGCATTCTTTAATGATGCGTATGATTTTTTAGCTGTTTCGCTTCTTAAAGGAATAATTATTTGTTGTTCTTTTTCAAAACCCAGGTCTTTGGAGCGGAGAAACACCATTTGCTTTTGTATGACCACTGTTGCAATAATCAATGCCACAGAAATTACAAACTGAAATACTACCAATCCTTTTCTTAAAGCAACTGCAGCCAATGTATTGCTAATTTTTCCCTTTAAAACTTTAATAGGTTTGAAAGATGAAAGATAAAACGCCGGATAACTTCCAGCTAACAGACCGGTAACAATTGCCAGTACAAAGAATGCTGCAATAAGAACCATATCATCTTTAAAAGAAAAAGACAAAGCTGTACCTGCTAATTCTGAAAAAACAGGAAGTGCTATTAATGTAACCCCAATAGACAATACAAAGGCTACCAGCGACATTAATAATGATTCACCCAAAAACTGTTTTATCAATGCAGATTTTTCTGCACCCAATACTTTCCTCACTCCTACTTCAGCAGAACGTTTGGAAGAACGTGCTGTTGCCAGATTCATAAAATTGATACAGGCAATGAGTAAAATAAAAACCGCAATAGAAATTAATATATACAGGTAAGTGAGATTACCGCTGGGTGTGGGGTTGCCTTCAAAATCTGGTTGTAAATGAATATCTCTGAGATTTACCAAAAATTGTTTCTTACTAAAACCAGCTGTTTTTAAATCCGCAGCAGCATACTTCTGTATAAAGGCCGGAAACTTTGCCTCGAGTTTTGCGGCATCTGCTCCGGGTTTAAGCATCAGGTAGGTGAGAAACATATTGTTATTTACAAAATTCGCTCCTTGTTGTTTTACATATTCTTCCATTGAACCTCCTTTGAAGGCAAGAAAAAAATTAGCGTTGAGATGAGAGGGTTTAGTACTTTCTTTAAATACTCCCGTAACTGTAAACACCACATCCCCTCCCGTGAGGTTACTGCCAACAGTGATGTTTTTATTCAATGCAGGTTGGTTACCAAAGAACTTTTTTGCTATTTTTTCTGAAAGTACAATTGACTTTGGATTGTTTAATGCAACAGCAGGATTGCCTTCTGCAAACTCATAAGAAAACACAGTAAAGAAAGCTGAGTCTGCAATAAACCCTTTGGGCTCATAAAAAGTTTGTGGTGCTCCTTTTTCAGGATTGTAGCGCATCAATGTTTTTTCTTCTGTAAAAATGCTGAGGAGTTTTGTATTGGCCTGTACTTCCGGAAACTCCTGCTGCATAGTTTGCCCCAAAACAAATGGGGTGCCCGGCGTATTATTTTCTTTTCCTTCTCTGATAAAAGTTGTACCAAGCTGGTAAATTTGATCGCTGTTTTTTACATGTCTATCGTAACTGTTTTCATGCACTACATATATTACATTAAGCATACAGGCAGCCAGCCCGACGGTTAATCCAAAAATGTTGATTGCTGTTGCGGTTTTATTTTTTAGCAGGTTGCGCCAGGCGATTTTGAAATAGTTTTTAAGCATAAAGCCCCCTCCATCTCCCCCAAAGGGGAGGGTTTTGAAACACTCCGAAAAAAATAAACGACTCCAGAGTGCAAGTTTTTAGAAAATCGATTAACATACTTCATTTTTATGTTGAACTATAAAGCTCTCAAGTCCCCCTTTGGGGGATTTAGGGGGCCTCATTCTGTTCTCAAACTTTTAACCGGGTTACTAACGGCTGCGCGTACTGCCTGAATGCCCACTGTTAGTAACGCTATCAACAAAGCCATTCCCGCTGCAATAGCAAATACTGCCCAACCAATTTGAATCCGGTATACAAATTCTTCCAGCCATTTACTCATTCCCCAATAAGCAAGCGGCGAGGCAATCAGAATAGCAATGGAAACCATGATCACAAAATCTCTGGTAAGTAACACCACCAGGTTCAGAACAGTGGCACCCAACACTTTTCGAATACCTATCTCCTTTATTCGTTGTTCGGCAGCAAAAGAAACCAATCCCCACAACCCTAAACAGGAAATCAGCATAGCGAGAATAGAAAATAATCTAAAGAGACTGTATAACCTTGATTCAGATTTATAAAGGTTATCCAGTTGCTGATCCAAAAAATTAAATTCAAAAATTCCTTTTGGAAATACTTTTCTCCATTGGACATTTAATAAGGCTATCGTTTCGGGGATAGTTGCTGTGGGTTTGATCTTAATACTAACCGTACCGTACTCTGGTGCCGATTGAACAATTAACGTTGATTTAATTGGCTCACGTAATGAACCCACATTAAAATCGGATACCACGCCAACAATATCAGCAGTCCATCCATTCATTCCAAACCAAAATTGCTTGCCAAGGGCGTCTTCATTCGTACCTAATTTTAATTCCTGAACCAATTTTTCATTCACCACTACTTTCGCAAGTCGCTTTCCTTCCGGTAAGCTTTCAGAAACGGCATTTGTATCGGCAGAAACAATAAATCGACCCGACTTTAATTGTAGCCCATACATTGAACAATAATGATCGTCGGCAATGATCAAGGTTACATCTTTTCGGTTGGGATCGTCTCTTCCTATTGTACTCATAATTGTTCCCCAATGCCCGCCGGTTCCGGGAACACTGGTAGAAAAAGAAAAATCTTTTACAAAAGGCATCTTTGACAGTTCACTGCCGAATAAGGATACATTCTTATTTTCAGGTATGGGAAGAATGATGGTATTTTCTTTTAGGAATCCCAAATCCTTGTTCTGAAAATAGTTCAATTGTTTCCCCATTAATAAAACGGCAATGAGTAAACAAACAGAAATAGTAAATTGAGTAACGACTAACCCTTTTCGTAACCAGGAAGATTGAGGACCCGAATGTAACGAACCTGATTTCAACGTGGTAGCTGGTTGAAATTTAGCGATTAACCATGCAGGATATAAACCCGCAAGCAGGGCAGTAATCAATATCCCTATCAGTAATGCGCCAATTAATCCGGGCGAATGAAGTATATCAAATGTTATTTGCTTTTCTACCAGCCGATTAATATAAGGCAATGATAATTTTACAATACTAATTCCAATAATAGCTGCAACAGAAACAAGCAATAAAGACTCTTGTAAAAATTGATTGATCAATTGAAATCTTCCGGCACCAATTGATTTCCGAACACCAACTTCTTTTGCGCGGGTAAGCGCTTGTGCAGTCGATAGGTTAATAAAATTGATACAGGCCAATAACAATACGGCTAAACCAACAGTTCCAAAAAACCATAGCCATTTATTATTAATAGCAGTAACCCATTGTCCGCCGCCACCATATTTAGCATTAAAATGTACATCGCTCAATGGTTGAATTTCCAATTCACAGCGCGAGTCTTTTGCCATATAGGATTCCTTGTTAACTGTCCTGTCATATATACCCTGTAACCCGGCATTTAATGCCTTGGACGGTTGAGTTCCTTCTGGCAATACAATAAAAGTTGAGCCCCCTGATGTAGAACCGTAATGGGTGAGGCTGGTACCCAGGTAGGATTCATCTGTAGAAAGAGACATCAGCATATTTGCAGGCAAATGTGTATTACCCGGAAAATCTTTTATCACCCCAGCTACCGTAATATTGAACTTATCTTTAAATAAAAAAACTTTCCCCATGGGGTCTTCATTACCATAATATTTTTTAGCAAGGCTTTCCGTAAGTAAAGCCTGGTAAGGTTTTCGCAGAGCTTCGTGCCCGTTACCCTCTACCATTTCTACATCAAACACATCCAGGAATTCGGGATCTGTCATAATAATCTTTTCTTCTTTAAATCTTTTCTGCGGGTTAATTTCAATCATCACATTGTAAGGATGATGAATATTGGTAACCTGTTCAATACCGGTAATATCTTTCCGTATTTGTTCAGCCAATGGAAAAGGAGTAGAATAATTAAATTCCTTCTTTCCAAAATCTACCCATACCTGGTTCACCCGGTAAATCCTGTTTGCCTTTTCGTGATAAGCATCAAAACTTAATTCATGTTTTATAAATAATCCAATCAGTAAACAGGTGGTAATACCAATGGTAAGACCTACTACATGTAAGAATGTATTTAGCTTTTGACGGCTAAAACGGCGCAGGATAAACGAAAGATTGTTATTAGTCATGGCAGCCCCTCCTTCTTTCCGCCAATTGGCGGAGATTTTTTGTAACACCAGAATTAAACGGCCCTCCTTCTCTCCCAGTGGGGAGTGATAGTAGCACCGGAACTAATTATATTACTATTCTGGTGTAAGTGATTAATTAAATTATTATAAAGAACTATTGATATAACTATCTGATTCATTTTATTAAACTGTTACCAAGGCCCCTTTCGGGGGTTGGGGGGCTATTCACTTCTCAAACTTTTTACCGGGTTCATCATCGCTGCTTTTATAGCCTGGAAACTTACCGTTAATAGAGCTATTAAAATAGCAGCTATACCAGCCAGTAAGAAGACCAACCAATTGATTTCAACCCGATATGCAAAATCCTGCAACCACTTACTTAAAGCAAACCAGGCTATTGCCCATGCAATAACAATTGAAATAATAACCAGCTTAACAAAACTACCAGAGAGCAAAGCCGCAAGGCTACCTACACTTGCTCCCAATACTTTTCGAATACCTATTTCTTTTGTTCTTTTTTCTGCCGAATAAGAAGCAAGTCCGAACAGCCCTAGGCAGGCAATAATAATTGCCAACAGAGCCAATACTGTAACGGTTTTACTTACCTGATTATCGGCACGATACAATTCCTGAAAATGATCGTCTAGAAATTGATATTCGAATGGAATATCCGGAACCAGTTTTGTACAGATTGATTTAATATAATCGATTGCTTCCTGCGATTTACCCCCGTTAATTTTAACGGATAATTCACTGAATCCAAAATCTGTTTGATTGAAAATGCAGAGTGTTTCAATTTTATGATGCAGAGAATTAAAATTGAAATCTTTTGCGATACCGATGATTCTACCGGAAGAATCCATTCCGCCGAAACCAAACATTTTACCAACTACGGATTCAAGCGGTGCTTTCGGATCATCTTTTAGTAATTCCTTTGCGAGTGATTCATTAACAATATATGTATTGCCATTTTCAGAAGGCTCGCTGCTGAAATTTTTTCCAGCTACCAGTTTAATATCGTAAAGACTAATATAATCATGATCAACCACTACCTGCGAAGTCGCTAACTCCCGAACAGGACCCTTGCCATGATAGATAACACCTGTTTGGTGCAAGTTGTTACCAAGCCGTTGCGTGGATGCTGAAACACTTTTAATAAGTGTGTTACCGAGTAAATCTTGTTTCAATGTTTCATATTTTCGGTTAGCCGTGTTATTAAGAGGTATTACTATTACCTGATCCCTGCTAAAACCAGGGTCTTTTTGTTGCATAAAACGAAGTTGCTTTACGGCAAACACTGTTGCAATGATTAGGAATACAGCGCCCGTAAATTGTGTAACCACCAGTATATTTCTTAACAACCCTTTTGAAGAACCCCCTTTTAAAGCGTTTTTTAATACTTCCACCGGCCTGAAAGAAGATAAATAGGCAGCAGGATAAATACCCGCCAATATTCCAATAACAATAGTTCCTGCAAGCAATGCAGGAAGTAACCATAGTTTAGAAAACAAGGGAAGACTCAATTCCCGTTGGCTCAATGCCGATGCAGCTGGTAAAAATAATAAAGCCAATCCAATAGCAAGTATAAGCGCTAATGAGGCTATCAATATTGATTCAATCAAAAACTGAGCAGCCACCTGGCCCCTTTTGGCGCCAATTGATTTACGGACTCCTACTTCCTTCGCCCTTCCGGCAGAACGCGCTGTTGAAAGATTTATGAAATTAATACAGGCAATTACCAATACAATTAATGCTATTACAGAAAATATATAGGTATATCTTTTATCGAACTTTTGATAATTCACGTAATCGTGTGTGATAGAAGATGAGTTTGCATGAACCTCTTTTAAAGGTTGTAAGAATAATTCATAAAATTTCCGATTTTCATCCGACATATGCCGCTTTAAATAGTCGGGAAATTTATTTTCCATCAACTTAATATTGGTACCAGGTGCCAATTCCAGGTAGGTAATCAGCCAGTTTCCTCCCCAGTTGTTCATCATTTCCGGATCATATATTGTACTGAATGAAATTAGTCCGTCAAATTGCATATGCGAATTATCAGGGATATTTTTTAAAATACCTGTTACTGTAAAAGAAAGTGTATCTCTATCGTAGCGGCGTACTATTTTCCCCATTGGGTCTTCTTTACCGAAAAGTTTTGCAGCACTTTCTTCAGTAAGCAATAGGCTATTGGGATTCTGCAGTACGGAGTTCCGATTTCCTTTTACCAATTCAAAATCGAAGAGTTGAAGAAAGGTAGAATCAACAATATATACACTGGGTAATATGATCCGATTTTCTCCCACACTTAGATTTACCTTTTCATTGTTCCGAACCCGTGTAACATTTATTACTTCAGGAAACTCCTGCTTTAAAGTAGTAGCCATTGGATACATTGACAACGCCACATTTTGTGGAGCTACCATACCTGGATAATTCTGTACCTCATTGAGGCGGTAAATGTTTTTTTTATGAATTCCATCAAATGCTTTTTCATAAAATACAAACACCATAATTACAATACAGGCTGCTATGCCAATGGCAAGCCCAACTATATTAATAGCTGAAAAAACTTTGTTTTTCCAAAGATTTCGCCACGCTATAGTGAAATAATTTTTGATCATAATCGAATTTTTTAAACCATTTCCTATTGCTAGTTTGTGGTTTATAGTTCCTTAACGTTTTAAATGCGAAACAAATAACGAACTTTTACTATCAATATGTTATTTCAGGATTTCAGCAACGATAAACCACAAACCATAAACCATAAACTTCTCTTACTCGCTCCGCAAAGACTTAACCGGGTTCGTCATTGCCGCTTTAATGGCTTGCGAGCTTACAGTCAATAAAGCAATCAATATTGCCAATGAACCAGCCACTACAAATACCCACCATTTAATAGTAATATGATAAGGATAATTTTGTAACCAGGAATGCATAGCCCAAAAACCTAAAGGTGCAGCAACCAAAAACGCAACCAATACCAATTTTAAAAAATCAATAGAAAGTAACCTGGTTATATTCATTACCGAAGCACCTAATACTTTTCGAACACCAATTTCTTTAATCCGGTTTTCCGCCATATAGCTTGCAAGGCCAAATAAACCCAAACAGGAAATGATAATCGTTAGAATTGCAAAAAGGCTTGCCAGTGTAGCAGTTCTTTTTTCGTTACCAAATTTTTTCGCATATTCTTCGTCGGTAAACCTGTAATTGAATGGATACTGTGGGTTATATTTTTTAAATATGGCTTCAATTGTTGCAATATTCCCGGAGGTTGTATTCCTATCATTCAACTTCATTTGAATTACATTAAACCATCCCTTGGCACCTGCAATAAACATCGGATCTATTGGACGATAGGGAGATCTTAGTATAAAGTCCTTTACTACTCCTACTATATGCCAGTCTATCCCCATGTCTTTTACAAC
>JBJXDV010000117.1:0-6689 GCA_046153465.1 Chitinophagaceae bacterium | reverse complement strand
GCTACCCCGAAGCGCTTCAACCAACGTTAGACGTAGATCCCAGTACTAACGGGTACCTTGAAATGAAATTTGATTTTGTAAAAGGCGGTACTTTTCTTCCAATGAATCAATTGGAAATTCCCGTTACCTGCATCGATGTGGACGGAGTGGCAGGAAGTGTTTACGAATTTGATCAAATTACCTGGGCTTCCAGTGCCTTTATGGATTATGATATGATTGGTTTAGAATTAAGTATTAACTCCAGCCCCGGTTGGATGAGTTGTAAAAACATTGGTGGTATTGATTACCCCGGCAGAGACACAAGTGCCAGGCAGGTTATGTTTACCGTGGTAAATGCAAACCAATCAAGCATTTTCATACGTGTGGGAGCTGACAATATCAATACAACTAAAGTTGCTACCCGGTTAAGGAGTATTTATTTTAAGAAATTTTCCTTTAGTAATTCTTTCTTAGCTCAACCCGCTTTACTGGCATTTAGGGGTACAGAAAAAAATAAAAAAGTTGAATTAAGCTGGGACCTGATTACTGAACATCATCTGGCAAAAATAATTATCGAAAAAAATGTTTCTGGAAACTTTACTACTATCGGTGAAGTATGGGTGAATGATGCAGCTACTCAACTTGGTTTTCGCTATACTGATAAAGAACTGATTTCTGTAAATACCTACTACAGATTGAAAATGATAGCTGCCAACGGTTTTGTACAGTATAGTAATGTATTAATGTTCCGCGGAAACAACCCGACACAAGGTTCATTTAAAGTATTTCCCAGCATTATTAATTCAAATGCAACAGTAAGCGTTCATTCAGATAAATCAGGCAATGCACAATTTAACCTGGTGGATATTTCGGGTCGCTTGGTATATCAGCAAAACCTCACTATCCAGGAAGGAACGAATAATATTGTACTAACTGGTTTTGATAAGTTAAGTACCGGAAATTATGTAGCCATCGTAAGAAATGGAACTGAAATTGGACAACAAAAAGTATCAAAATTTTAAATACCTGATTATACTATTCCAAAATTCTTTAAAAAACCATTCCATTTATTCTGTCGGAAGACCATTCGTATTTGATTGGTAACCCTTGAAATTGAATTTATGAAATCGAATGGTACACGTTTTTTACTTATTGTTGTTTTTCTACAATTGTTGATACTGATTTTCAGTTTCAGCACAAAGGCCCAGCCGGATTATACCTTTGTAAAACCCGAATTGCTTTCGGGCACAGACTTAGCAGTGGGCGCCAAGTACAGGTTTTCTGCTGTTAAACCTGGTGTAGATGGGATTTTAACCATTGTAGCTATGAAAGGTAAAATGACGTTGAAAGAACTGGATGGCCCATCTGGTTTCGATGAAGCCTTTCAACCCTATATTAACTGTGAACCCAAATCGAAGGGATATGTTGAGTTTCTGATAGAATTCGTTTCTGCAGGTACAACTAAGTTGTTAATACAAAAAGAGGTGCCTCTTACAGCAATCGATATTGATGGATATGAATTTCCAGACAATAAATTATTTGAAACAGATGGCTTTGAGGAATCGTCTTCGTTTTACATTGACTATGATATGCTGGGAACTTCCCTTGAGGTGAAAAAAACCGGGAGTTGGGTGGAGGCGATTAATCAATCTGCGATTACTTACGACGGTATCGATACCGTGCAGAAGGATGTAATGTTTACCGCAGTGCATGCAAATGTTTCATCTGTTCGTTTCCGTGTAGGTGCCGATAATCAATCGAAAGAGTTTATGTATAGATTGCGCAGTGTGTATTTTAAGAAATTTACCTATGCAAATTCATTTCTTCCTAAATCACCATTGCTTTCTTTTAATGGTGTTGAAAAAAGCAGTGGAGTAACTTTAAACTGGAAAGTAGAAAATAAAAATACTTTTCGATCATTCATTATAGAAAAAGGCAAATCTTCTTTCTCTTTTATAGAGATTGGAAAAATAAACGCAGTAGCTGAATTAAGTGCTCAAAATAATTTTTCTTTTGTAGACCAGGAATTGCTTACAGAAACTTCGTTTTACAGGTTGAAGATGGTAGATATTAATGGCAGAGTTACCTATAGCGCTGTTATTGTTTTTCGTGAAAAAAATCAAGGTTCTTCATCCTTCAAGATATTTCCCAGTGTAGTTCAAGGCAACGCCACTATTTCGGTTACTGCTGCGAGTAGTGGAACAGCTACTCTTGATATTGTTGACTATTCAGGAAGATTAATTAACCGCCGGCAATTACAAGTACTGGAGGGAACGAATAACATTGTATTAAATAATACAAATTCAATACTATCAGGAAACTATCTTGCTGTTTTGAAGATTGATAAAACAACCTATTCTCAAAAAATAATAAAGAAATAATATTTTCGCTTGCAATGCTTCTGTACCAAACCTGGCAACGACCTCCCACCTTTAGGGAGGTCGTTGCTTTTAGTGCTTTAGTTTTGATTTAAATACTTTTTGAAATTTTTCGAGCTTCGGTCTTATAACATATGTACAGTAAGGTTGAGAACCATTCGAATTGAAGTAATCCTGGTGATAATTTTCAGCGATGTAAAAACTTGTAATTGGTGAAACCTCGGTAACAATAGGTCCTCTGAAGGCCCCACTTTTATCAAGTTCTTCTTTGTATTTTAAAGCTTTTTCTTTCTGTTCCTTATTATGAAAAAAAATTGCACTCCTGTATTGAGTACCCTCGTCATTGCCCTGTTTATTAAGCGTGGTTGGGTCGTGCGTTTGCCAAAACACTTCTAATAATTCATCAAAAGTAATTTTAGATGGATCATAAACTATTTGAATACATTCGGCATGACCCGTGGTGCCCGTGCAAACTTCTTTGTAGCTCGGGTTTACTACATAACCACCCGTATAACCGGATGATACTTTCAGCACTCCTTCTAATTGTTGAAAAATAGCTTCAGTACACCAGAAGCATCCATTGGCAAATGTTGCAGTGTCTGTTGTAATACTAGAAGTAGTTTTGCTCGTAGCAGTAACTTCTGGCTCATTTGAATTGTTCATACTTTTATTTGGGTTTTCTCGCTGTGCACAGGAAAACAATGCTGATAAAGAAATAACAACACCAGTCAACATTAATTTCATGTAGCTTTTTTTTAATGGAACAAACATTTTGTTTTTCAAATTTCGTGCAAAATAATCGTACTCGTTAATCTTATTTGTAAGCTATCGTACAATTAATTTTGTTTACAATAGCATTAACATACCTACGTATAGCATTCGGAAGTATATCTTAAAACAATGTGAAATGAATAAAGTTCTGGTAATCCTGAAGAATAATTTTGGTAAGCCGTAGCATAGAAGCTTATAGAGCAGCGCCGATACGGGAAAGAGGGAATAGCCTTATTTTTACAATTCTAAACGCAGGTAGATTATTATGAAATTTTTCCCCGAATCGGCCCTTGTACAATTAGAATTTGAAAAAATCAAAGACCTGTTGAAAGAGCTTTGTAAAACAGATTATGCTAAAGCAAAAGCCAGTGACTTACGTATTCATACCAAAAAAGAATATATCGAACTTGAACTGCGGCAAACGTATGAGTATAAATTAATAAATCAATCTGCGCAGTATTTCCCCAATGACTATATTCTCAATATTGGCCGGGAACTAAAGCTATTGTCTATACCTGGAGCTGTATTGGGTGCTGACCAATTTATGCTGATTCACAAACTGGCTGAAAATACTAAAAGTGTTTTTCGATGGTTTGACGCAGAACGCAAACTGGCCTATCCCGCCTTATCAAGAATAATTGAAGAAACTTACTATGAAAAAGTGATATTGGAATTATTAGATGAGGTACTTGATGAAAATGGAACGGTAAAAGATAATGCATCTCCAGAGCTTAGCAGAATTCGTCTTAATTTATATAAGAAGCGCAATGAATTGAGAAGGGTTTTTGATAAAATAATTCAGAAATGGACAAAGTCGGGATATGTAGCAGACATAGAAGAAGCATTCCTAAATGGCAGAAGGGTAGTGGCAGTATTTGCAGAATATAAAAGACAAGTGAAAGGAATTTTACTGGGAGAAAGCGATACCCGAAAAACATCTTTTGTTGAGCCAGAAGAAACTATTGAATTAAATAATGAAATTTTCTCGCTTCAATCAGAAGAAGTAAAAGAAGTATATAGAATACTTCGGCAATTAACGGAAAGGCTATCCTTATATTCTTCTTTACTTAAAACTTATTCTGATATTCTTGGCGAGTATGATTTTATCAGGGCAAAATCAAAATTGGCGACAGAAATCAATGGTAATTTTCCCCAGCTAACGGATAAGGCACATATCCACCTGGTAGAGGCCTACCACCCATTACTGTATCTGTATAATAAAAAGGCAAATAAGCCAACCATTCCTACCCAAATTTCCTTAAACGAACAAAATCGAATACTTGTAATATCAGGCCCAAACGCAGGAGGCAAAACGGTTACCTTAAAAACTGTTGGGCTTCTTCAATTAATGCTTCAAAGTGGGTTGTTGATTCCTGTACATGCTTCCTCCGAATTGGGAATTTTTAAACAGATAATGATTCATATTGGCGATACCCAAAGCCTCGAGTTTGAACTTAGTACGTATAGTTCTCACTTGAAAAATATGAAGCATTTTATTGAACAGGCAAATGGCCGAACCTTATTTTTTATTGATGAATTGGGAAGCGGCAGTGATCCTAACCTTGGTGGTGCTTTCGCGGAAGTGATATTAGAAGAAATGGTGAAAAAGCATGCACAGGGAATTGTTACTACACATTACCTTAATCTAAAAGTCATGGCCGGAAAAACTGCAGGTATCGTAAATGGTGCAATGGCATTCGATGAAAAAAATCTGTTACCACTATATAAATTGAATATTGGAAAGCCAGGTAGTTCTTACACCTTTTCGATAGCAGAACGGATTGGGCTTGACAAAAGACTAATCGAGCGCGCCCGTTTATTAGTGGACGAAGATCACTTTCGACTCGACAAATTATTGAATCGCACCGAGCAGGATCTGCAAATGCTGGAGAAAAAAGACCAGGAGCTTCAACGGAAAATGAAAGAGAATGAACGGTTACAAAAAGAAATGCAAACAACGATCGAAAAAGAAAAGCACCAGCAGCAGGTAGAACTTTTAAAACATCAAAATAAAGTGGCAGATGAACGGATAGCCTATTTGAAAGATATGGAGCGTAAACTCAAACAGGCTGTTTTAGATTGGAAAAAAGCAGCACATCATGAAGATAAAAATGAACTGATTAAACAATTACAGGCTTTATTATTTAAGCAACAACACCAGCAGGCTTCGGATAAAGTGAAAAAGAAGATTTCATCTAAATATGAAGAATTGGGTGGAGCTATTGAATTGGGGAAAAAGGTATTATTGAAAAAAAATCACCAGGTAGGAATTGTGATGGAGATTCGTGGAAAGAAAGCCGTTATACAAGTTGGTTTAATGCCAATTACGGTTGATATCACCGATTTGGCCCTGGTGGCAGAGAAACCTGAAAATGAAAAATCCCGCTATTAAATGCGGGGCTTTTCATTTTTTACTAAGTTCAATGAGATTTTATAAACTGGAATGTAAATAGTCTTTTAACTGTGATATAGTTTCCTGTTGTGAAAGAATGGTTTCTTTAACAAGGTCATTAATGGAAACTATTCCAATTACCACATCATTCTCGAAAACTGGCACATACCGGATGTTTTTATCCGACATGAGCTGCATGCAATAGTCAACTGAATCGGAAGGAGTAACCCTTGGTAAGTTAGATGACATTATAACTTCTACTTTCGTGTCTGTTGACGATTTTCCCTGCAACACAAGTTTGCGCGAATAATCCCTTTCGGTCATTAGACCTAAATATTTACCATCTTCCATAACCATTACCGAACCAATATTTTGATCGGCCATAATTCTCAATGCATCTAAAACAGTTGAATATGGGGAAACTGAAATAATGTTACTTCCCTTTCTGAGAAGAATGTCGGTCACTTTTTTATTCATACAGACAGTTTTGGTGAAGAATCGTTGAAAGTAAATTACAACTTTCGAAAGGCATGGCCAACAGTTTTATTATCAAATTAAAAAATTTAAGAAGAAGGCTGCAGGAAGATGTAAAATGCGACAGAATTTCAACCCTTTACAAATAAATTAGTTTAAAGAAATAAAAAAGGTGAAAAATCGGAGATTTTCCACCCTTGGCGGAGAGAGAGGGATTCGAACCCCCGGAAACTTTCGCTTCAACGGTTTTCAAGACCGCCGCATTCGACCGCTCTGCCATCTCTCCGGCGCAAAAATAGGTTTGCGCGGGATAATGGCAAAATCAATTCAACTCAATTCTAAATTAATTTAGGTTTAACGGGGATAAGAAATTTTTTTAGAAGCTAAATCAGCTCTCTAATCATTTGACTGTTGAAGTGGAATAAGGGCTGACCGTAGAAATCTGAAAAAGCAACCTCATAGAAGTTGCTATATAAGTAAGTCGGGTGGACTGGATTCGAACCAGCGACCCTCCCGACACCATTGTCGGGATGCGCTATCGGTCAGAATAAATAATAAATGATTGCAATTTTAAAAGCAACCTCATTGAAGTTGCTATATAAGTAAGTCGGGTGGACTGGATTCGAACCAGCGACCCTCCCGACACCAAAGTCGGGATGCGCAACTGTTCAAAATAAATTATAAATGATAGTCAT
>JBJXDV010000116.1:0-11753 GCA_046153465.1 Chitinophagaceae bacterium | reverse complement strand
TGGCCGGATGGATTTGCACGATATGAAAACAGACCGGTATTCTTAAATCTCTATGTTCTGTTTACCGCTAATTTTTCAGGTGGCGTTCCGCCCAATAACGGTTATGTACAAGCTCTTAAAAGATTGTCGCTGGTAATTGAATTTTTTCAGGGCAAAGCTGTTTTCACTCCAGCTACTTCTACAGTACCGCTTCCACCAGAATTAAGCGATTTGAGTAACCCGGAAATAGCCAGCTTAAAACTCAACCTGGAGTTGTATACATTAACCTTTGAACAAATTAATCATTTATGGGGCTCCTTGGGTGGAAGGCAAATACCTTCTGCGATGTACAAAGTGCGCCTGGTATCTATCACAGAAAGAAGTGTACGCAGAGAAGTACCGTTGATCGAAGAAATAGAAACATTGATTTCAAAAACACCTGATAACTGCTGATGGCAATAGTATATAAGATATTATGTGAAGTGAAACTTATGCATGAATACTATCTCACCTCCGAAAAAGGTGAAACGGTGTTTGATTTTGCGGCTCAAAACGACCGCATGAATTTTCTTTTTCAACAATTTGTAAAAGATTCACCCAGCATAAATAATAACCTGGATTTTGTTATTTCCGAATCGAACCGGGTTTTATTTAATAATCTGAAAATTAAAATCATTCCATCTTATTCGGGGTTTAAGCTGGCTATCCAATGCAACAAAAAAATATTGGCAGATGGCACTACAGTTTATGAACCTGTTGCTCCCTTATCAATTGATACCGCCATCCCTGTATTTATTAAGGAAAAAATAAGTATAAGCAGTTTCTCAAATAATACCTTGAAAAAGCCATTCAATGCAGCCTGGTATTTTTCAAACCAGGATTTTCCTTCAGCCAAAACCTTCCCTTTTTTATCCAATTCAGTTCCTGTATTCGATGGCGGAGCTACCTACCAACAAGGCGAAATTGCATTACATGGTGCTAATGATGTTCGTGCATTTTTAAATAATGGTGCAATTGACCCCTGGTTGAAATTGAAAGGAACCGGTTATATCAATGAATCCGACAAATTGTTATTACCTCTTTCATTCTCCTATACTTTTAGCACAACCGATAATGTAACTGATGCCCTGTTTATTCTGAAAGACTTCACCAATACCGAGGTAAAACGTCTTTCTGTATCAGGTGCAAATCCGATTAAATCGGTTTATCTCAACTTTCATACTGAAAATAATATTGTGAAAACACTTCCTGATACAGAACCTGCTGCCAATAATATCTATACGCTTGAGGTAACTGGAAGTAATGGATATTCAAAAACATTTACGCCGTTATTATTCGCTGATGATAGGATGGGTGTTTCAAATTATACAGCATTGTTACAATTTAAACCAATAGCTGACAATACTGCATTTAATCTTATTGACAGTAATGGCTTTCTGTTTACCCGCATATTACCCGACTCGACTAAACAACCACCGCCTGTATTTGAATTATGGATGAAGAGTCGGCTTGTGTTCTGGCAATATATTAATAACAAACAACGAAAAATAAAACTAACAATTGATACGCAGGATTTATTAACTGAAAATAGTGGGGTACTGGTAATGAAGAATCCGATTTCATTAACCTATTCTCCGATAGTGGTAAAAAAACCCGACAATAGTTTTCAGTACCTGCCGAACCCTTTGCCCGGAGATATCGTAAAACTAAGTGCAAATAAATTTTTTGTTAACATATTAGTGCCTGAATCAAAAATGTTTCCTCTTGCATAAATCAAAAAATATTTTTATTAACTATTAAACCGAATCATATGCCAGAATACAAAACGCCGGGAGTGTATATAGAAGAAATTCCAAAGCTACCTCCATCCATTGCTTCTGTTGAAACTGCTATTCCCGCTTTTATTGGCTATACCCAAAAAGCACAATTAAAAGAGCCTGGTGATTTAACAAACAAGCCAAAGCGCATTAGTTCGATGTTGCAATACGAACAGTATTTTGGAGGACCGCAATTGGAAGATAGTATTCAGATTACTATTGACACCACCCAGGCAAGAATAGAAATTCAGGGAAAAGTTTTAAACCCTTCCAAATACCTGATGTATTATTCTATGCAACTATTTTTCATTAATGGAGGAGGCGACTGCTACATAGTTTCGGTGGGTGATTATAGTACCGGGGGAGTTATTGATTTAGCCACATTACAGGGTGGCCTAACCGAAGTAGCAAAGGTAAATGAAATCACTCTTATATTGTTTCCGGATGGGTTAAATATGGCAACGCCAGGCGACTATTATGCGCTTAACAAAGAAGCAATGGACCAGTGTGAAGAATTAAAAGATCGGTTTGTAGTAATGGATGTTTGGGTAAATCCAGTTGATATTGCATTTGATCCTATAGCAACTTTCCGAAACTCAGATTTTGGCGACATAGATACTAAAAAGTATGCTGCAATTTATTATCCAAGAATAAATACCAGGCTTGATTACTCCTACGACCAAAGTGGATCTACCGTAACTATAATCGGCAAGGGAGATGCTACTTTAAACGGCACAATGGCTGAATTGAAAAGCAAAAATAATGCAATGTTTTTTCAGGCAAAAGCTGCTATTAATAATATTGAGGTATTGCTGCCCGCTTCTGCTGCAGTAGTTGGTAAGTATGCAGATACAGACAATACCCGGGGTGTTTGGAAAGCGCCTGCCAATGTGGGAATCGATTTTGCGATAAGCCCGGAAATAATTATTAGTCATAAAGAACAGGCCAATCTGAATGTAGATGTTGTGGATGGAAAATCTATTAATGTGATACGCTCCTTTCCAGGTAGAGGCCCGGCTATTATTTGGGGAGCGAGAACTCTTGCTGGTAACGATAATGAATGGCGTTATATATCTGTTCGCAGGTTTTTTAATATGGTTGAAGAATCAACAAAAAATGCTTCCGAACAATTTGTATTTGAACCCAACGATCGAAATACATGGATACGGGTTAAGTCGATGATCGAAAATTATCTTACGCTGCAATGGAAAGCAGGTGCCTTAATGGGTACTACCACCCGCGAAGCTTTTTTTGTAAAAGTCGGGTTGGGTGAAACTATGACGGAACAGGATATATGGGAAGGAAGAATGATTGTGGAAATAGGAATGGCCGTTGTACGCCCCGCAGAATTTATAATCCTTCGTTTCATGCACAAAATGCTTCAGGAGGCATAACCCGTTTATCATTTTATAATTATTAAATCAATCCTTATATGGCAATACATCCAACACGCAGCAATAAAAAGAGCTCTACAGATAATGATTGCGGCTGCAAAGACCAGGATAACCTAACGCAAAAAATAATTACTACCGAGCGTCTTAAAGTATGCGATCTTTTATATGAGTCCGCTTCTAAAGTCTCCAAACAAGAAAAAAAATTTGAAGGAGAAAATAAGCTCTTTGATGACAAGAAGTGTATGATGAAATACACAGAAGAAAATTATCGAAAATACCGGAACCTGGATATTTGCGCTGGTACAGAACTGGTGCAAACCAATGAATCGGTTAAGGCAAATGTTTCTAATTATAACAAATGGAATAAAGATCTTAATGCTGTTTTGAAAAACATTGCCAACAGTATAAAAACTTCTAAAGATAAATTCAGAGAATTGCAGGAAGCGGCCTGTAAACTGGAAATTTGTTATAATGACAATTGTAATACCGGGCAAAAGAAAGCAATCACCGGTAAGGTACCCGAGGATTGCAAAGAAGAGGGAAGACAAATTCCTGAAGCCTGTAAAGATTCCGATAAAATTTTTGATGAACTGATTTGTATGCCAAAAGGCATGTGGCAGGATATTGATTCTATTTTTAAATCATCAGCCGATGTAGTGGGTATACAGGTATTTTCTAATATTGATACACTGGAGCCTTTGCAAAAATCATTAGATGATTATTCAAAAGAATTTAAAAAATTCCTGACTGACGTAGTAAAAACAAGAGAAACAGATTTGAAAAAAGTCCAGGAAGACCTGGTTAAATCTGTGCAGGAAATTACAAAAGCAGCGATGGATAGAAATAATGCCCGAAGTGAATTTGAAGGGTATTATGACGCAACAGAATTTTTATGTTGTCCGGATTGCGACTGTATTGATAATACCGTTAATGGAAGATACCAAACCGGGCAAGTCAACGACAAGTGTAGTCCAAAACTGAAAGACTGTGAAAAACAGGTTTGTGAAATTTGTGAGGAAGTGAAAGAAACTTTTTGTTGCAGCAATAAAAAACCAGCGGAAGAAAAATGTGCCGACTAGTTTTTGAATTTATTCTCTCATTAATTAATTGTAAAAAAAACATCTATGTTAACCAAACATAATTACCAAAAAAGCGATACTAGCTTAAAAGAGGGCAAGATATTCGATTGTTGCCGCAAAGAGGTACCAGGCGATTCCAATTGCGAAGACTGCTGTTACGATACCTGGCGCGATGAACTCAAAAAAGTAAATCAATCCTATAGTGAATCGGCAGAAAAATATCTTCAATTAAAAAATAGTTTAACGTTTATAACGGAAAGAAGAGACAAATTTAAAAATTGGGTAGATGAGTTACTGAAAGCGGAGGACCTGGCGAGAAAAATTTGTAACCAACTTGAAATAATTGCGGTACAGTCTGATAAAATATGGTATAATTCCATTAAAGCGGTTGAAGCAATAGAAATAATTTTCTGTATGATTCGCGATTTCTATATGCGTGTAGACTATATTAAAAAACGTTATGACGAACTTCAAAACTGTATCAATGCGAATAACGATTCTTCGTTGGTTAAAGGGCAGGGAATTCTGAAATGCCTCGATGATTATTTTACAAAGCTTGATGCGGTTATTAAAACAAGGGATGAAATAATGAAAATGGCCGTTGAAGCAATTAAAATATCTAATCTTATACGGAACAGTATTTCAACCAGTGAAGCGAATGAATCGTACGACCCGTGCAACCCCGGTAAACCCTGTTCCTGTTCAACAGATGGACCTTCAATTTATGGTTTCAAAACTATTATTTGCGAATGGTATTGTTCTTTTGGTTGCAATGAAGAATGTATTCCTTGTGCTGATGGAACCGTGCAGGTACCACAACAATCATCTAAACAGGTTGGAACCGCTATAAAAGATTCTAAACCCACTGTATCCTGTGAGCTGGACCCAATGTTTGATTTTCCTATTTGCAACGACGAGTATAAATGCCGGGTTGAAAAATGGTATAAGAATGATGAGCAATGTGTAAAGGATTTATCAAACGAAGTGAAAGAAGCCATCAAAGAAAAAGAATCGCTTCAGGCTTGTAAAACAAGTTTGGAAAAAGCGATTGCAGAAGTAGATCCTAAAAAAAGATGTAAATAATTTATTCATTTTATTCAATTACTCTAAAAAATAAATACTATGGCTGCTAAAGGAGACTACCCGATTCCAAAATTTCATTTTCAGGTTGAATGGGGAAATGATTTTCGTATAGGATTTACAGAAGTAAGTGGATTGGATTTTGAAACAGAAGTTATTGAATACCGGGAGGGTAACAATAAAAAATACAATAAATCCAAACAGCCTGGCTTAACAAAATTCAGTAATGTAACACTTAAGCGGGGAACGTTTGAAGGCGACTTTGATTTCTATAAAGAATGGAGAAAAACCTATTATTTCCAGGAAGCAAATAAAACAGGTACAAAGTATCGCCGAACAGTTACCATAAAACTGTTGAATGAAAACCATGAACCCATCATTACCTGGAAATTACTCAATGCATGGCCATCTAAAATTCAATCCACCGATTTAAAAGCCGACGGCAATGAAGTAGCTATTGAAACAATGGAATTGGTACATGAAGGCCTCGAAATAATGAATGTCGATTAATCATGGCTGTTGATAAAAGAAACCCGCAGAGTTATTACCAAACGGTAAACTTTCTTTTCCAGGTGGAATTTCAACTTGGTTCAGAATCGTTTGATCTGAAGTTTCAATCGGTAACCGGATTGGATTCAACATTAGATACAGAAACAGTAAAGGAAGGCGGAGAAAACAGGTTTGAACATGTTATTCCAGTAAGAAGAAAGTATGGACCCCTGGTATTGAAGAGAGGCATACTCACTCCATCCGAATCTAAACTGACATCATGGTTAAAAAAAGCTTTTGATGATGAAAAAGTTGAACCAATACCCAATCTCAATATTTCACTTCTAAATGAAGAGCAAGAAGTACTGATGTTATGGAAAATAAATAACGTTTGGCCGAGAAGCTGGAGAATTGGTGAACTTAATGCAGAACGGGGTGAGGTACTAATAGAAACACTGGAATTAAATTACAACCGATTGGTATTTAGTGACGGAACTAATTAGTTATATATGCCAATAGAAATTCGCGAGCTGGTAATAAAAGCAACTGTTCAACAGGATGGATCGGCTGCAACTGCCGGAACAGTTTCTGGTAATAATAATGCAGGTTCGAAAGAGGATATCATCAAAGATTGTATAGATAAATTATCGGAAGTAATTAAACAACGCAATGAACGCTAGCCATACACTACAGAAATTTGTCATTCGCTCGTTTGCCAACCGAAATTTTACCGGTGAGGATAAGAGCAGAATTTTTACTGCCCCGGTTAACCCGGAATCTTTTACTAAAAATCTTAAGGTTGATCACGACGTGCGAACAGGGCATGGCAATCATGGAACCGAAGTTACCTTTAAATCAACCGTACCTGAGGAACTTAGATTGGAATTTATACTTGATGGAACCGGAACAATG
This sequence comes from Chitinophagaceae bacterium, assembly GCA_046153465.1. Classification (GTDB taxonomy): domain Bacteria; phylum Bacteroidota; class Bacteroidia; order Chitinophagales; family Chitinophagaceae; genus Endoryza. Next base: position 5,003 of record JBJXDV010000116.1, on the reverse strand, counting down.
GAAGGATATGTAGAAGAATACAAAAAACTACAGGTTCATGATCAGTTGAAAAAATTTCTGAATTGCGCATATGATTTTGATGGTGAAATACATAGTCCTCGATTTTTAATTATTTTCTGGGGTTCCGAAATAGATTTCCGATGTGTACTTTCTAACCTGGATATCAATTATACCCTTTTCAATCCGGATGGCACTCCCTTAAGAGCGAAACTAACGGCAACTTTTTTGAACTATGTAGCAAGAGAAGAACGGTTAGCAAGGGAAAGACAAAGCTCACCCGATCTTACACACTACAGAAAAGTAAAGCAGGGTGACCGGTTAGACCTGATGGCATTTAATATCTACAATAATCCAAAATATTTTTTACAGGTAGGAAAAGTAAATGCGTTAAGCAGTATAAGAAATATCAAACCAGGAAGCGAATTGTATTTCCCACCTTTTGATAAAAACGAACAGTAATGGAAGAAATATTAATTCCAAATTCGTCGAGGCATAATGTTTCAAGCTATGCTATTACTATTAATGAAACGGCTATTAATCCCGCCTACCAACTGATTGCACTGGTGGTTACTAAAGAAATTAACCGGGTTCCTCATGCGAAAATAATTCTTCGTGACGGAGAGGCTGCCAGGCGAACATTCGAAATCAGCAATACAGATGATTTTATCCCTGGTAAGAAAATCAATATAAAAATAGGCAGAGACGGAGAAAATACGCAGGCATTTAAAGGCATTATTACCAGGCATGCTGTTAAAATAAAAGAAAACGGGAATACAGAATTACATATTGATTGCAAAGATGAGTCGATGAAAATGACTATTGGCAGGCAAAGCCGTTATTATCAAAATATCAAAGACAGCCAGCTATTCGATGAATTAATTGGCAGATATGCAGGAATATCGTCGGATAGTGAAACAACTTCCCTTACACACAAAGAACTGGTGCAGCATCATATTTCAGATTGGGATTTTATGTTGCTTCGGGCAGAAGCAAACGGTATGCTGGTAAATGTAAAAGATGGGGTTATTAAAATTGCTAAGCCACGTACAGATGCAGAGCCCGTATTACAAGTTACGTATGGCTCCTCAATACTTGAGTTCGAAGCAGAAATAGACGCAAGGATGCAATGGAAAAATGTGGAAGCAAGTTCCTGGGATTATAGTAACCAGGATGTATTTAAAGCAGATAGTTCCTCCGCATCATTTAGGGAACATGGAAATATTAGCGGAGAAGAACTATCGGGCATCGTTAATTTAGATAAATATAAACTGCACCATTCGGGCCATCTTACCGAAGAAGAATTACAGGAATGGGTAAATGGAGTTATGCTACGAAGCAGGCTATCAAAAATAAAGGGAAGGGCCAAGTTCAATGGCTTTGCAGAAATACTTCCGGGCGATATGGTAAAACTGGAAGGAGTAGGCGAACGTTTTAGAGGTAAAGCATTTGTAACTGCCGTAAAACAGGAAATGGGGAATGGAATGTGGGATACACATATTCAGTTTGGCCTTGATCCAACAATCTATCATTTTTTACATCAGGATATGGAAGATGCGCCGGCAGCCGGACTGGTTGGGGGCATACGTGGATTGCAGATTGGAAAAGTAGTTCAATTAGAAAATGATCCGGATGGTGAAAACAGAATTCTGGTACGCATTCCCGTAATAGATAATTCGGCACAAGGTATTTGGACCAGAATAGCCAGCCTCGATGCAGGGGATAACCGCGGTGCATTTTTTCTTCCTGAAATTGATGATGAGGTAATCGTAGGTTTTATAAATGAAGACCCACGCGATGCTGTGGTACTGGGAATGCTGCATAGCAGTGCAAAACCTGCACCTATAACCGCAGCCGATGCCAACGATGAAAAAGGGTTCACGACCCGGAGCAAGATGCATTTGAGTTTTAACGATAGTACAAAAACAATTATTATTGATACACCTGCTGGCAATAAAATTACTATGGATGAAAGCAGTATGAAAATTGAAATTAAGGATCAGAATAATAATAAAATTACAATGGATGCTACCGGTATAAAAATCGAAAGCCCCTTAAATGTAGAAATTAAAGCAGGTGCAAACTTAACACTCGCTGCTGCCGCCATGCTATCCATTGGTGGCGCATCGCTGGGAGTAAAAGCAGATGGAAATGTTAGTATTGAAGGGGCCGTTGCAAAACTTTCGGCACAGGGGATAACTGAAATAAGTGGGTCACTCGTAAAAATTAATTAAGATTAAAAATCAATAAATGCCTTCTGCTGCAAGACTATCAGATATGCATACCTGTCCAATGTTCAATGGGCCAGTTCCGCATGTAGGTGGCCCAATAACAGGACCGTGTGTTCCAACTGTTGTAGTTGGGGGATCGCCTGCAGCCGTAATAGGGGATTTACTGGTATGTGTTGGGCCGCCCGATACAATTGTAAAAGGATCAGCAACGGTACTCATAGGAGGCAGACCGGCAGCAAGGCAGGGCGATTTAACCGCACATGGTGGCGTAATTATAACAGGTTTTCCAACAGTGCAAATTGGTGGGTAACTAAAATTTTAAAAATGGAATTGAATCAAAATTTTAATTCATTTATTGGAACTGGATGGGCCTTCCCTCCAACGTTTGATAGCGAAACCGGTTCTGTTGAAATGGTAAGTAATGTAAAAGATATTAATGAAAGCCTGAATATTCTGCTGTCAACCAGCCTTGGGGAACGTGTGATGCAACCTCAATATGGATGCGATTTACACGACTACCTTTTTGAACCACTCAGCAGTACAGTTATCGGCTATATAAAAGACAGGGTTAAAACATCCATATTAATATACGAACCCAGAATAATTGCTGAGAAAATTGAAGTAACTGCCGATGATTCCTTCGATTTAATTGAAGGGAAATTTACCATAAGTATTGAATATACGATACCGGGTACGAACTCCAGGTTTAACTATGTATATGATTATTATAAAAATGAAGCGCTGAAGCCAATCTAAAAATTATAACCATTATAAATAAAACTGAATAGATTACCTGATGCCCATTTGCGACAACCTTGTACATCCTTTTCAAACAGATTCCGGAACCAGCCAACGGCAGCGGATAGCTGAAATATTATTGTCTGATGCTCCGCAAATTGATGGTCGCAAAATGGCCGATTTGCTGGATTATTTTGTACAATTATCCAGGCATATTAATTTTTATAATACCGATCTCAAAAAAAGTGACTGGCATCCATTTTTTAAAAAGAGTATTCCTTTCACACTTGCAACGATTATAAAATTTGAGAACAATGCCATTAACCGAAAAGTTAAAAGATATAGTAAGCTTTTCGATAAACATCCATCCAAACAGAGTTTACAGCTATTGTTGCACTTTGTTTATTATTATACTATCAATCGTATCAATAACTGGCAGCTTCAACTAAAAGATACTGGCCTTCCCATAGATACCGTTATTGAACAATTAATCAAAGACAAATTAAAGGAGCCTGTAAAAGACTTTATCAGATTGTCTAATACTGCAGCCAGTGAGTACAAAATAAAACGAATTGATTTTTCAAAACTGCAACGAAATGAAGTATGGAATCTTTCTGATCAGGATTTGAAGGAGGTAGATAATAATTTTCAATTAAAAGGCAAAACAAAGCGAAGCCGTTTAATTTCCCTAAGAAATGATGTGATAACTATTTTACCTTCTTTTTTAAATATAATTGCTGTTTTATCGGCTTCCGCTGAAAAAAGTATGGATCAAAGTCTTTTTCCCTTAAAAGAAGAATTAAAAGAACTCCATTCGCCGCACCTTGCTTTGTTGTTTTCATTTTTAAAACTATTTCAGTACCTGCAGTCAGATCTTAATACCTATACCCGAAAACATCTTGATTTCTTTTACAGGGAGGTTCTGAAATTCAAACCAAGAGAAGCATCTCCTGATAAAGCACATATCGTTTTTGAAATACAAAATCAACTTGATAAATTTCTATTGAAGAAAGGATTGCTGGTGAAAGATGGGAAAGATAGGAATAAGGCCGAAATTATTTTTTCTTCAGATGATGAAATAGTGGTTAATAAGGCAATAGTATCTGATGTAAGAACACTCTTCCTGAATCAGCAAACATCATATGATCATAGTTTTATTGAAGGAGTGTATATGGCCCCCGATGCACGTAAAGCGGATGGACAGAAAACTGATTTTAAGGATAGTGATCCCAAAAACTGGCCCACTGTTGGAAACAAGTATAGTAAATATACCGATCCGGAACAGAAATTTATTAAGCCTTACCCGAATGCACGAATGGGTTTTATCCTTGCTTCCCCGGTATTATTATTAAATGAAGGGCATCGAACAATTGATATTACATTGGCCTGCAGGTTAACTAATAACTGTCAGGATCACCCTACCAAAGCCAGAGGAACAAATAACTGTTGCGAGGAAACAAATCCGCTAACCGGAATCAATACAATTAATACAACCACGCTTTGCAATCAGGACGAAACAACTACACTGGATGCAAAAATGTTATATACAGCTGTTTCTTCAATCATAAATAAACAATTTTATTATGTAAGCAAAGACCTCATTGGAGTAGCCATCAAAAAAGGTTTTAGTACTATTATTATTGAGAAGCTTTTCAACGTACTCAAAGGAGAAGACAAAAAGATATGCTATTGCCCAACTGGAGAAACAAACTATGATGCAACCCTCGAAAAAGAATTATTTGAAGTAAAATTTACTGACTCCGAATTACTAATCGTTCAGCAGCTTTTTAAACCGCAACGGCCCCTTAAGATTTTATTTAGCGGAGAAAAAGAATGGGTGGAACCCAGTATTGTTTTTCCACCTGAAACCCCCGACAATTCGGTTGTATTCAGTGCACTCTCGGGGCCCAATAATAATTTTACTATTACTATTAAATCAATAGTAAAACCCGATAAACCCGCTATTACTTTTTTTGATAAAGAAAAATTAAAAGAAGACTTTAATACGAACCAACCATTAGTTAAAATAGAGTTGAA
>JBJXDV010000115.1:0-5291 GCA_046153465.1 Chitinophagaceae bacterium | reverse complement strand
ATCAGGGTTAAGTGGTGGTTGTAAAAGAGCAATGGCATTGCTTTGTAACTATTATGGCAACTCGCTTTCTTACGACTTTCCTTACAGGCACATTCATGGCCATGCGGCCTTTATGTCTACACCAGATAATTCGCTGTTCTCTTTTTCATCACTAAATCATGCTATTAAATTTTGGTGGATCGTAGGCGCAAATGATGCAGGGCTTACCGCTCCTGTCAATAGTTCTAATTCAAGCGATTTTTGCGCAGCAGTTGGTAATCCTACTCAATACACCTCGCAAGTAGGCGGCGACCACAGCGATAATGTGTGGGATAATTGGATGGATACTACGACGGCAGGTAAATCCGTTTCTGAGAAAATAATGGTATGGGCTTTTGCGCCGACAAATACACCCCCGATCGCTAATGCTGGAAGCGATCAATCACTTGCTAACGGCACAGTAAACACTTCATTGAATGGAAGCGGAAGTACTGACCCTGATGGCACGATTACAACATACGCGTGGACGCGGCGATCTGGGCCAAACACGCCTACTATATCTTTAACGTCTTCTATCAATCCTAATATTACAGGACTTATAACAGGCACATATGTATTCAGGTTAACGGTTACCGATAATCTGGGTGCAACTCATTTTGATGAAGTAACGGTTACGGTTGCTGGTGGGGTTTTTGAGCCAAGGCATAAATTAACAATGTCTAAAGAGAGGGTTTTTAAAAGAAATGGACTGCCTGACGAAGCTTTGGTTACAAATCTGGTTGACGGTGATACACTGACAGCTATCTGTTCAGGATTTGCTCAAAATGTAATTACAAAACCAAACTACATTTGGTATGAACTTCCGAATGATTCTACTTACAGTAATGTAATATTCGAATTGTTTAATGGAGTTGCCGGCCCTGGTACACTTAATTTTACACTGTTTAATAAAAACTTTTCCGATAGTGTTAATGTATCGAAAGTTATTGTTACAAACAGTTGGAATTGGGTTGATACCGCGGTTTCTAAAACACTGCCTTTTGTTAAATGGATAAGGTATAATTGGGGGAGCGAGTGCGCGCAATATACTACTGAAATGAGGGTGTATGGCGTTAATAAGGATACCGCAACTTGGCGGGCTCCGTTTGTTACCACGGCTATCAACTCCATCGAAGACTTTGTTGGAACAGCATCGGACGGAGGTGACCCGGATTCGATGTATACCTCAGTAGGAGCTACAAGATTCTTTGATGAAAGCTGGTACAGAGACAGCACTCCTACATACAACAGTGCCGCAAGAACTATGATTACATCTGTATACGGCGATGGGGAAACGAATTTAACAAATTTTAAAAACAGGGGAATTTATCCAATGTTAGCTTTTGAGGGATCTATTAGATCGTTACAAACACCCGTGCCAACAAATCCAAGCAACTATGGATCGTTTAATGTTAATAAAAAGAATATGATTCCCGGAGCAGACAGTACACTCCCTGCCTCTTGGTTACCTTCGGCTCAAGATAAGTATATCCTTGCGGCATGGTTGGGAAGAAACGCTTCGGCTGCACTTGGCCCACACACAATAAAGGGCCCCGGAGGAGTAAATGCAACTAAGGGCCGCGATCTTGTAAAAATATTCGAAGTAATAAGAAATGAGTCCAACGGATATTGGTCAACTGAAAGATATGAAAATGCAGAAGTTAGATCGGCGCACTTGTCTGCTGGTTGTGTAAGAACTAAGATACAAAACAATTTGAAAGCAAATCACAACCTGCACAAAGTACATACGCGGAAAGGTTTAGTTGTGTAAGAACTAATATACAAAACAATTTGAAAGCAAATCACAACAAAAAGCAACTAGCGGCCATGAGATATATCGTTGTGTAAGAACTAAGATACAAAACAATTTGAAAGCAAATCACAACTGATAACACACGTAGAATTAGAAAAGGTGTGTTGTGTAAGAACTAAGATACAAAACAATTTGAAAGCAAATCACAACAACATACGGACGCGATCCCCGGTTGCTAAGTTGTGTAAGAACTAAGATACAAAACAATTTGAAAGCAAATCACAACCCGGTGCCATTGTGCTTCTCCATATGTACCGTTGTGTAAGAACTAAGATACAAAACAATTTGAAAGCAAATCACAACATGTTGCGTATATTTTTACAAACAACTAATGTTGTGTAAGAACTAAGATACAAAACAATTTGTTATACCCTTTACTTAAGCAATTCTATTCGGCTTTGTAACGGGCCAACGGGAATCGTAATTCCCCACTTGCCCGATCCCAGTCACGTTAGAAGAACTGTTGCAGACAACTTAACGAACTCATTTAATTTTAAACGTCAGCATATTTTTAGCAAGTTTCGGATTTTATATCTCCTTCGATTAACCTAATTTTATGCTTAGTTTTTTAAATTATAAGTATTAAAATGGAAATCACTCATTGCCTTTTGGATGATGCAGATCATTTACTCAAATTATATGCCTTTGCAAGGGAACTGCAAGAGCAAAGAGGAATGGTAGTTTGGCCATTTTTTGAAACGACAGTTTTAGAAGCTGAAATCCACGAACAAAGGCAATGGAAATTAATCATCGGAAATCAAATAGCATGCAACTGGGCAATAACCTACGAAGACAAAGAAATATGGGAGGAAAAAGATAATAACAACTCAATTTATATTCATCGGATCGTTACGCATGCCGACTTCCGTGGCAACAGATTTATTGACAACATCGTTCAGTGGGCAATACAACATGCCCGGGAAAAACAAAAGCAATTCGTGCGACTCGATACCTTAGGAAATAATACTAAATTAATCCAACACTATACATCGGCTGGTTTCAGCTTTCTAGGCATAAACAAGTTAGCAAATACGTCAACACTTCCGTTGCATTATCAGCACGAGCCCAATTGCTGTTTGTTTGAGATATCTCTTTAATAAAGAGCTGATGCTTAAAAAAACTATTGTGCAAATGTCACCTCACCCTGGCTTTGAAGGCAGGCAGGCCCAACCCCGCCTGAATGAATTCTTTCATCTGGCCTCTCCGCACAGAGAGGGAGCCAGAACCCGCTCCGCAAAAAAGGCTTTTAATTATTACAAAGATGATTTTAGTCGGACAACAATGTTATTCAAAGTATCAATTACCGGAGCGTCAGCAGGCACTTGGCTACCAGTGTTATGATAAATATAACCTGACGTATATCTTACATAAAAGAGTTTGTTGCAAAAAACAATATACTATAGATAATGGTACAGCCGGCAGTGTTACCGAATAGCCCGGTAACAAAAATGATAAAGTGCTATTTAAAATTACAAAAAACATAAAAGCTAAAAAATATCAAGAGGTTGTGTTGCACCCTTTTTAATACCTGACCCTCAATATTAAAATACTTTATCAATATACTACATTCGCTTATTACTATAAAACATAGCAGCGCCATTAACAAAAGGGAAAGGCTCCAGTGTTATAATTAAAGAAATTATACTATTAAACCCTGATAAAGAAAATAGTATTTATTATTTAACCGTAACTTCAATGGCTGTTAAATCTGAAAAAAATTTATTATAAAAATCATGAAAATTAAAATAGTAACTCTATTAATGGCAACAGTATTCTTTTCGTGCAAGGGAAAAAAAGAAGGTAATGCGCCAAAGCCTTCTCAATTTTCGATAATTGGTACCTGGCAACTTATTAACGGTACCGTTATAGAAAAAAGCGATACCGTAGTGACCGATTACACCAAAAATATTTCTTTCATTAAAATCATTAATGATACGCATTTTGCATTTTTTCAACATGATTTGACTAAAGGAAAAGACACGGGTGCTATTTTTGTAGCTGGTGGTGGCAGTTACACACTCAATAATAGTTTGTATAGTGAACATTTAGAATATTGCAGTGATAGAAATTGGGAGAATACTGATTTTAAATTTACTATTGAACTAAAAAACGATACGCTTATTCAAAGTGGCGTTGAGATCGTTGAAAGTGCGGGCATAAACAGAATAAATACAGAAAGGTATGTAAGAGTAAGGCCATAAATAAATTTCAAAAGAAAATGATACAGTATCAAATTGAAGAAACTTTATCATTAGAAGAATTTAGAACCATTTTAGTTAATTCAACATTAGGCGAAAGGGGATAGACAATCATTAATCCACAAACTTCCAGATAAAGTTTTTATACAAATGCTTTTTTTTAAAACCGCATCACTTATTCCTCTACAATCAAAGCCGGTAATTTTTTCTGTTTCTCTAATGCTAAAATAACTACACACGTATTTGTTACCTGGTGTATATGGGGCTGCTCTTCGTACATGTATGTACGGAAATTTTATTTCTTTTATTTTTTTCCGAAAACAATAATAAAACATTCTGCCCGGACTGATACCCTTTTTTGAGCATTTCGGTAAAGGGATATTGTTAACCGGGTATATATTTTTTAGTGTATGGATTAAATGCTTTGGACTTTGTCTGTTTAAGCATTTTTTCTGACAAAGGCAGGTCTCCTTTTATACTCTTCGGCTCTATCCATCTGGCCAATGCTTTAATACGGCCGTAGTTTGAAACCTGAAATATCTTACCACTCTCCTTCTTTCATATCTTTTAATGAAAGGTTTTGATAGGCGTATTTTTTGGGGGAGAGTGGCATAAAAAATTATTTATAACGATTAAGAAGCTGTTTTCTGCAATGTAAGATTATTTGAAAAAGGTTCGGAACCTTTGTACCTTTTATTCCTGAAACGCCGGATGAAAATTCTCCAACGTCTTCCGTAGAAACTCGCGGTCAAGATGCGTATATATCTCGGTGGTAGTAATACTTGCATGCCCCAGCATTTCCTGAACGGCTCTTAAATCGGCTCCGCCTTCTACCAAATGCGTTGCAAAAGAATGACGGAAACTATGTGGCGAAATATTTTTTTTGATGCCGGCTTTTTTAACCAGGTCCTTTAATATTAAAAAAATCATGACTCTCGATAATTGCGCACCGCGATTATTTAAAAATAAAAAGTCTTCATGTCCTTGCTTAGCGGTAATATGAACGCGTAGTTGATTTTTATAAATATCTATATACTTTATCGCCGAACTGCCAATAGGAACCAGCCTTTCTTTATCTCCCTTTCCTATTACCCTGATAAATCCAATATCTGTATACAACTGTGATATTTTCAGATTCACCAATTCACTTACCCGCAATCCGCAACTGTACAAGGTTTCAACAATCGCCTTATTTCGCCCGCCCTCTGGCTTACTTAAATCGATCTGGGCAATGATTTGTTCAATCTCTTCAAAACTTAATA
>JBJXDV010000114.1:0-11710 GCA_046153465.1 Chitinophagaceae bacterium | reverse complement strand
ACTCGTATTGCTGATACCATAATCAAAATTTGCAGAATCGGGCTCTTGATGATGGTCGATTAATATTTTAGTACATGTTGCTTCTGCCAATAAAGGCGCAAGGTTTTTTGTTCGATGAAAAATGTTGAAATCCAGGCAAAAGAGCAAGTCAGCTTCCTTTAAAATAAGAGCCACTTTCTCCCGGTTTAATTCAAAGTCGATGACAGTTTCTACGCCTGGCATCCAGTTAAGCCATCCCGCCCAATTGGTGGGTGAAACAACGGTTACCTCATGGGCCAGTTGTTTCAGTAAGTGATAAAGTGCCAATGAAGAGCCCATGGCATCTGCATCAGGCTTTTGGTGCGCAGTAATCACCACCTTGCGGGGTGTATTAAGTAAGGGATATAATTCTTGAATAGCTTTCATTAAAATGTGTGCAAAGTTGCGGAAATAAAGGGCAAATGCCAAAAGGAATATATAAGAAAATAACACTGGGGATATTATTCTTAAAAGGCCGAATAAATTCAATACTTCTTCAATAAAGTCTAAACAAAGTACTTATTGTATCGCCACCATATAAGGCATCCAATTTTAACCGATAAACTCCTTACTTTTGCTGCCAAAATTGAAATTAAATGATAAGTAACCGTACGTTTACAATGATTAAACCGGATGCCATGAAAAATGGACATACAGGGGCAATTCTCGACAAGATAATTAAGTCGGGTTTTAGAGTAGCTTCTTTAAAAATGACAAAACTCAGTGCTGAAAAAGCGGGCCAGTTTTATGAAGTGCATAAGGAGCGGCCATTTTATGGCGAATTGGTGGAGTTTATGAGCAGTGGGCCGATTATCGCAGCCATTCTCGAAAAGGAAAATGCTGTTGCAGATTTTCGTGTATTGATTGGCGCTACTAACCCTGCCCAGGCAGCCGAAGGAACCATTCGCAAATTATTTGCAACCTCTATGGGAGAAAATGCTGTACATGGAAGTGATAGCGACGAAAATGCACAAATAGAGGGCAGTTTCTTTTTTAGCGGATTGGAGAAATTTTAAAAACATGTAGCAGCATGCAATTGCTTGCATAAAAGATAAAAAGAGACTGTCAAAAGCCCGCGAGTTTTACACAAAGAAGATGCTCACTACGAAATCAATGATAATTAATTTTGTTTCATTGTATTTTTTGAAGCCTTTGTGTGAAACAATATTTTTAGACAGCCTCTTTTTTATTGAACCAAGTACTGGTTGATTATTCTAGTTATAATAAATGTATATCTCTACCCGCCTGTTTAAGTATTCTTCATTATAATCGATCGACTCCCCCTTTCCTTCATATAGAATTAACGACTCATCTATTCTATATTGTGTATGAATAAAACCAGCAATCTCTTTGGCTCTTCTGAAAGAAAGGTCCTTATTATAAATTTCGGAACCCGCGCTATCCGTATATCCTAATACTATTATTTTTTGAATACCCGGTTTTTCAAATTGCTTCCGGTATGCATCCAGTATTTCCGGTTTTTTAAGCGTGTATTTATTAAATGCAAATTCAATATTATTCAGACGAATAGTATCTATTTTGGGAACCAACGCATGTCTGCCAACCTCCTTTGTGAGTACACTCTTTTTTTCTGTGGTAGTTATTGCAATTGACTTGATATGTCTTGAAGTAATATTATATAGAGAATCCTGCAACTGCTGGTAACCGTGGCACTCATTTTTTTCTATACGCTTAATTGAAATATCATCCACCCATAAATAAATATTTTTCTCCTTACCCACTCTTCTTTTCATTATTTCCACATTGCCTGCTTTTGCAAAATTGCCAATAATAAGAAAACGGGCATTGTATGGAGCAACAAATTCCTTTTCAACAAAAAACCAATAATTTTTCCTTTTCCTTACTTTGGCGTCTTTAAAGTCAATATAGATTTCTGGCTGTAGCAACGAATCGCCATAAGCAAAAATGAAATCATTACAGAAGTAAAACCCAAAATCATTCAGGTTAGGTCCAATTTCCTGTGAGGCCAGTAAAAAAGAAGCTTTATATCGTTTTCCCGCTTCCAGGTTACAGGCAAGCATCGTTTCCCAATATTGACGGATTATTGAATCACTTCGGGCAACAAGTATCCTGAAATACCTGTTTTGTACAGCATCTGCCAAACCTCCCTCCTTTGCATAGCCCTGAGTAGCTATTCGATTTAAATAGAACCAGGCCGAAGGGCTACAAGAAGCATTTAATTCATCGCAAACATTAACACGCTCAAAAGAACCATTGAAAATAAGTTGCTGGCTATTTACCGATTTTACAAATATTAACAGGATAATAAATACGAAGCGTGTATTTATTTTTTTTAAACCATGATTATCTGAAGTAGTATGGTATACGATCATTCAGTATTTTATTATGCAACTGCTTATATAACTAAGCAACTAAAGTTACCAGTAACACATTTCTAAGTGTCTTTATATAATGTATACTAATTAACAATCGGTTTTACCGTATATCCGCTCTTCCGCAATAAATTAATAACCCCCTGCTCTCCCGGAAGATGGCCGGCACCAACTGCAATCAATAAGGTTCCTTCACGCATAGCCGTAGGTATTTGACGAACCCATCTCCTGTTTCGGTTATATAAGAGTAAATCCATATAGGCTTCCATACCCGGATCACTTTTTCGTACCAGCGAATCCATTCGTTCAAGATCCTGCTTACGATATACATCAATCATTTCGGCCGTTGATTTTTGATAAGTATCAATGCTGTCAACATATTTCATCAGTTCCTTTGCCTGGTCTTTATAAGGAATGCTATCAAACAAACCTGCCTGGTATTGCACCGTTTCCAAGCCAAAAATTCTTTTATCCTGTAAACTTGCTTCTTTCATAATCGACTGCTCCATGCCGTCTTTTTGTTTACAGTTCATCGATTGTTCGCTTATTAAGCCAGAAATTAGAAAGGGTTTAAACCGATTGATCATTCCAAGCGGCAAGGGCGATTTGCTTTTCTTAAAATAGGCTTCCAGCCTTGCGTACTCTTCCAATGTTAACAAATCAGAAATTTTTATGCCATCATTCATGCGCATATACTTCATGGCGCCCATCATTTCGGTCATATCGTCCATATCAATCTCAAAATAAACCTTTATACATTTTTTAATAACGGATTTTAAAGGTGTGCTTAAAACTGCATCTTCGGCACATAATACGTGCATGGTTCCAAAAAGATAGGATGGTTGGCTTAAACCATTGCCACTAATCTCCCACAATAAAGTATTAAGCTTTTTAGTTTTAAGGGCGGGCTTCGGTTGAGTGGAAGGCTTAGTAATTTTTTTCTTTGCCGGCTGCGATTGACCTGGAATAAGTATCATTACCGTTAGAATCCCTAGAATAAATTTCTGTAAAGTCATTTGCGTTTTAATTTGTTCCATAAATTTAGAATACATTTACGATTATACCCCAACCTAATAACCCAATTATGAGACTTATTTTATTCTTCCTTGCAATAGTATTGCTTTCTCCCGCCCTTTTTTCTCAAAAAGACAAAGATATTCCTGCCTGGGGTAAAATTGACAAGGCCGATTTGGAAATGAAAGAATGTGATTTTGACAAGGAGGCCGAGGCCCTGGTGTTGTTTGATGTTGGGGAACTTTCGTTGGATGAGTCAACAGGCAGTGTTGAACTTATTCGAAGGATACGAATAAAAATTCTAAAGGAGAAAGGATTTGATAAAGCTAATATTCATTTGCCCTACCACGCCTATCGTAATGATGAAAATATTTTTAAACTTAATGCGCAAACCTACAATTTAGCTGCCGATGGAACAATAAAAATTACTGAAATTGAAAAGAAATCAATCTTTGACAAAAAACTCAACAACCGTTATTCTGAAAAAATATTTAGCTTCCCAGAAGTTAAAATTGGGAGTGTAATTGAATATAAATTTACCCATTCGGGTGTAGGGTTAGCTACCTGGTATTTTCAAAATTCTATACCGGTTAAGTTTAGCCGATTTGTTACCGACTTTATAACAGATGTTGAATTATCGTCTACACCTTTTTGTGTGCTGAAATATGAATCAAAATATGATACTAAGGGGAATCGGAATGTGAACACCTTCTCGATGACCAATGTTCCGGCGTTAAGGAATGAACCATTTATAAGCAATGAAGGTGATTATCTGGAGCGGATTGAGACCAGGCTGGTGGCAATAAATACCCAACTCAGGCGCGTTAGTTACATACGAAGCTGGCCTGGAATCATTAAGCAATTGATGGAAGACGATGACTTTGGGGTTCAACTTAAAAAGAATATTCCCCGAACGGCTGACCTTGATGCAGAACTTATGAAAGTAACAGATCCTTACGTACGTATGAAAACAATTCACCATTATGTGCGGAAAAATATGGTATGGAATGGGTATACAAGTATTTGGGCATTTGAGGGAGTAAAATCTGCATGGAAAGATAAAAAAGGAACCAGTGGGGAAATTAATCTGATATTGGTAAACCTGCTAAAAGATGCCGGCCTTGATGCATTCCCGGTATTGGTTAGCACAAGAGACAATGGAAGAGTCGTAACAATGATACCGGGATTTGGTCAATTTAATAAAGTATTGGCTTATGTAAAAATCGGAGAAAAACGATATGTTCTCGATGCCACTGAAAAAACTACTCCTACCCATTTGATTCCTTCGGAAGTAATGTATACCGAAGGGCTCGTCATCGAAAAGCTCGAAACTTCCGAATGGGGATGGCAAACATTATGGGATGAAAATATGCTGAAAAAGAAAATGGTGATATTGAAAATGGATATTACTGAAAGTGATTCAATAAAAGGTGATGCATATATAAACAGTATTGACTACGACAGACTTGAAAGGCAACCGGCATTAAAAGAGGGGAAAGATAAATTGTTATCCAAATATTTTACTACCCCTTATCCATCCATTAAAGTAGAATCCTTCGAACTTGAAAATGAGGATAACGATTCGCTACCATTGGTACAGAAATTAAAATTTTCTCAACCCGTTAGTTCAACCGGGGATTACAAATTTTTTACGGTAAATATGTTTACGGGTCTTGAAAAAAATCCCTTTGTAGCGGATAGCAGATTTTCCGATATATTTTTTGGAACCAACCAAAGCTATATAATCATAGCAAATGTTAACATCCCTGATGGATATAACTTTGAAGAACTTCCTAAAAATATTCGTATGATTATGCCCGATACCAGCATTACGGTTACCCGACGGGTTGCTGCCGAGAAAAACATGGTATCTGTTCGAATTAACCTGGATTTTAAAAAGCCATTTTATTCAACTGCAGAGTATGATTATTTCATGGCTTTTTATAAAAAACTTTTTGATTTAATTAATGAGCCGATCTTATATAGAAAAAAGGCAATTCCTAATCCCTTACCCTAATATCGATAACATGTCACGAAGAGTATTTATGCGAATGTCGATGGCAGTTACAATAATATTTGTAGTTGTCTTCGAAACCAATGCACAGGAAAGACCTCAATATGCCATTTCGCTTATTCCTGATAGTTTAAAAAAGAATGTAAATTCGATTGTTCGGGAGGAATCTGATATTCTGATTGTAAGAGGACCCGGAAAAGCCAGGCAAGCAGTGAAAAAGGTGGTTACGGTATTAAACGATAAAGCAGAAAGCGAATTGGTATTTTATGACTATTATGATGAGTTCCGGAAGATAGATGACATTGAAATAAATATTTATGATGAAAACGGCAAATACCTAAAACGTAGCCGCAAAAAAGACTTGCATACCCAAAGTGCAGGGGATGGATTTTCTTTAGTAACAGATACAAAAGTGATTTACGCTTCTTTACGAACAGAAAAATACCCGATTACTATCGAAATTAATTATGATATCAATTTTGATGGAATCCTGGAGTTTCCCGATTTCTATCCGCAAACCACTGAGCAATCCATTCTTTATAAATCCCTTTCTATAACAACTGATTCCTCTAACAAAGTACGCTATAAGAATTATCGTTGTGCAACTTCACCTTTAATTACTAAGAATGAGAAATCGGTTACTTATACCTGGGAGGTAAAAAATGTTCAACCATTTGAAAAAGAACCTGGGTCTGCCAAAGAGGACGTTCCTCATGTACTGGTGGCTCCAACCCTTTTTTCAATGGACAATTACGAAGGGAATATGAGTACCTGGGATAATTTTGGCAAATGGCAGATTAACCTGAACAATCAAACCAATAAACTTAAAGCTGATAAAATATCTTTTTACCAAGACTTAGTTAAGAATGCTAAGAATGACCGGGAAAAAGTTCAACTACTGTACAAATATCTTCAGGAAAATTTCCGCTATGTTAGTATTCAATTAGGTATCGGCGGCTGGAAACCTTTTACCGCCGAATTTGTAGAAAAGAAAAAATACGGTGACTGTAAAGCGCTCAGCAATTTTATGTATGCGATGTTAGATGCCGTTCATATTAAAAGTCATTATGCTATCATTAATGCCGAGTATAAAAGCATGCCCGTTGATAAGGATTTTCCGCACAACGGATTTAACCATGTGATACTTTGTGTGCCTCAGCCAACAGATACTATCTGGCTTGAATGTACAAGTCGTACCCAGCCTTTTGGAAGGCTTGGAAATTTTACAGAAAATAAAAATGCTTTTTTAATTACAGAAAATGGAGGAGTAATAGTGCCTACCCCTGCAAGTAAAGCAGAAGATAATTGGATACATACATCTTCTTTTATCAATCTTGCTGAAGATGGTTCAGGTAAATTGAAAGTTGATATCACTCACAAAGGAGAATTTACAGAATGGGCAGATCATCTAATAGAGTCAGATGAGGCCGAACGTAAAGATCAATTGATAAACCAAGCTGGATTTAAGCAACCTGATCTGCTTCAAATTTCTAAGAAAAATAGTGATGGATTAGATTATACATTGCACTATGATATGGAATATGAGAAAGTACCTGATTTTATTGCCGGGTCCAAGTATTTTTTAAATTCAAGGATGTATAAGTTTTGGAGTAGAGCACTGCCGAAATCAGAAAAAAGACAAAACGATTATTATATGGAGTTTCCATTAATAAAGACCGACAGTACTATTTATCAATTGCCGGAAGGTTTTATTGTTGAAAATTTACCCAAACCCAGTTCTATAAAATATGCATTGGGTAGCTATCAATCTACTTATTTTTTTGATGCTGCAAAGCGTCAATTAATAACAACCTGCAAAGTAAAAATAGACAAACACATTATCCCTGCTGCACGGTACCAGGAAGCTTTACTATTCTTTAGTGATATTATTAAAGAGCAGCAACAGAAAGTAGTCGTTCGAAAAGAATAATAATAGTCATCATCTTATTCATCTATTTTATGCATAAATACATACTGTTTTTAACAATAGTAGTAGTATCTGGCAAGGGCTTTTCGCAATCAGTAATTCCGGAGTATGGAACTATTATCGCTGAAGAAATCAAAATGAAAGAATGTGCTTTTGATAAAGAAGCAGATGCAGTTATACTTCTTGATAAAGCAGTTTCCAATTACGATGATGATAAACAACTAATCACTAAAAGAAGGATAAAATTCAAAATTCTGAAGGAAAGTGGAATCGGGCGTGGTGATGTGCGCATTCCTTTTTACAGCGAAGATGAATTTGAGAAGATCGAAGACCTCGAAGCATACGTGCTTAACGAAAATGAAATAGGCGGTATCTATAAAACGATTTTTGATAAAAAATCAATCTTCACGAACAAAGTAAACAAACTGTATTCAGAAATAAAAATGGCTATGCCCGAAATAAAAGTCGGGAGTATTGTAGAATACCAGTACACCAGTATTAAAAAAAGTTTTTACGGCATACGGGATTGGAATTTTCAAACAGATATTCCAACCTTAATCAGTCAATACGACCTCACTATATTACCAGGGTTTACATTCGCCTATAAAATTGTAAAAAGCAAATTTTTACCTATTGAAGTAAAAAATTTTAAAGACGATGGCAGGGTTATTTTTGAAATGAAAAACGTTGCCGGACTACGAAACGAGCCTTTTATGGATGCCCCTGATGATTACCGCCAGCAAATCGTTTTTCAATTGTCGGAATACAGAACTTACTATGGAACCAGGGAAAAAGTATCGAATACCTGGTCGGAACTTGCGCAGGAATTACTAAAAAATGAGGATTTTGGAAAAGCCATTGACAGAAATATAAAAGGTGCTGATGAACTCATTACAAGAGTGAATACTTTGCCGAATGAGTATGGTAAAATGACCGCCATTTATTCTTTTGTTCGTAAAAATTTTGAATGGGATCATATCTATTCACATTATGCCAATGAAGGCTTGAAAAAAATATGGGATAAAAAAAGCGGAAATGCGGCCGACATCAATCTTTTGCTTATTAATCTGTTGAAAGAAGCTAAGCTGGAAGTATATCCGATACTTATCAGTGAAAGGGATCATGGTCGCGTAGACGGATCCTATCCTTTTATAGGACAATTTAGCAAAGTAGCGGCCGTGGTAGTTATCAATGGTAAGCGGCATATTCTGGATGCCACCGATCCAACAGCACCTATAGATATGATTCCCTTTGATCTGTTAAATACAAATGCATTTATTGTTGCAAAGAAATCAACTGGCGTTATTCTGTTGGAGGATGATAGCCGAACGACGAAAAACTTCACAGGAATACAAGGACAGATAGACGAAGACGGTGTTATCAATGGCCATTTCAGTATGCTGAGTTACGATTATGCCCGTCACGACAAATCACTTTATTTGCGTAAACATGAAAAAGAAAAATTTGTCGTCAATTATTTTCAGAAAGACATTTCAAATATAAAAATTGACAGTATTGAAATAAACAATGAAAGCAATGATTCAGTTGGATTGGAACAGAAATTTCATTTTACCGTTGAAATGCCTGAGAGCGGCGAATACCGTATGGTTAACCTGAATTTATTTGGCGAAATGGATAAATCTCCCTTCGTATCCGATAATCGGTTTACCAATATTAACTTTGGTAGTCAATTATTAAATACAACCACCCAGGTATTAAAGATACCCGCATCCATGAAACCAGATGCCATTCCTAAAAATATTAACCTGGTAATGCCCGATAACAGTATAAGCTTATCCCGAATAGTTGCTTATGAGGAAGCCACTAATACTTTCACGATAAGATTTAAATGGCAAATAAAGAAAACGGTGTTTACTCCGGAAGAATATCCGTCCGTTAAAGATTTTTATAAAAAAATGGTAGAGATATTAAATGAACCACTTGTTTTAAAGAAAAGATAGCTCTATTTATTCTTTATCTGTTGGGCAGTACGTAACTCGTCACATCTTCAGTTGTAATTGTTTTACCAGATAATATAATTAAACGTTCTACCACATTTCGGAGTTCACGGATATTACCCGTCCAATTATGTTTTTTTAAAGCGTCAATGGCGCTGCCATCAATTCCCTTTTTGGCAATACCGTAATCTGTACAGATATCGGTAAGAAATTTATCAACCAATAAAGGAATATCATCCCGTCTGTCGTTGAGCGATGGAACATGAATGATGATTACGCCTAAGCGGTGGTATAAATCGAGACGAAAATTTTTATCCTCCACTTCTTTCAGCAAATCTTTATTGGTGGCAGTAATAACCCTCACATCTACACTAATATCTTTATCGCCGCCTACGCGGGTAATTTTACCTTCCTGTAAAGCTCTTAATACCTTTGCCTGGGCGCTTAAACTCATATCTCCAATCTCATCTAGAAAAAGTGTTCCTCCATGAGCCTGTTCAAATTTACCAATTCGTTGTTTTACGGCTGATGTAAACGATCCTTTTTCATGACCAAATAATTCGCTTTCGATAAGTTCACTGGGAATAGCTGCACAGTTTACTTCAATCAAAGGCCCAGAAGCCCGGTTACTTTTTTCATGAACCCAACGCGCGACCAACTCTTTTCCTACTCCATTTTCGCCAGTAACTAAAATACGTGCATCCGTAGGCGCTACTTTTTCAATAGTTTCTTTGATGCGAATGATGGGAACAGATTCACCAATCATTTCTTCTATTTTACTGGCTTTTCTTTTTAGTATCTTAGTTTCGGTTACCAGGTTTGTTTTATCCATGGCATTCCGAATTGTAATTAGAAGTCGGTTAAGATCGGGCGGTTTAGATATATAGTCGTACGCTCCTTTTTTAACAGCTTCCACGGCTGTTTCAATAGTGCCATGGCCAGATATCATAATAACCGGAATATCCGGATTAGCTTCCCTGCTTTTATCAAGAAACTCAATGCCATCCATCTTGGGCATTTTAATATCGCAGAGTACCACATCGTAATTTTTTTCACGATACTTTTTTAAACCCTCTTCACCATCGCCTGCTTCATCAATTTTATATCCTTCATAAGAAAGAATTTCACTGAGTGTTTTACGAATTGCCTTCTCATCATCGATAATTAAAATATTACTCATAAGCTTTTAACATTCTTTTGCTGTGGAATAATGCTGGTTTGGCGTTCGGTATAAATCAACGCAAAAATAATACTATGCAACCGAACCTGCTGATGTCAATTATTCTGCCAATTTTAGTAGGTTGTTCCGATACGCCTATCTCAACTAAAATCAACTTGGATGATGGAACTGTCGCACTCGAAAAAAATCCTTACAACAGGGTTGAAGCCATACCTCTTCCTAATGGATATTCGCGAATACCCCTTGAAACCGGATCTTTTGGGGAATGGCTCCGAAACTTTCCATTGAAGGAAAGCAGAACAGTTTATTTATTTAATGGAACGCGAAAGAGAAATCAATCAGCACAGTTTGCCGTATTAAACCTATCTACAGGTAATAAAGATCTTCAACAATGTGCTGATGCGGTAATGAGGTTGAGGGCCGAATATCTCTACGAACAAAAAAAATACAGTTCAATATCTTTTAGCGACAATAATGGAACAAACTATCAATTATCAGAACCAGTAAATAGAATAGTGTTTGATAAATACTTGGAAAAAGTATTCACCTGGTGTGGTAGCTTATCACTTAAAAAGCAATTAAAATCTATTGATATGGCAGCCATCGTACCCGGAGATATACTTATTAAAGGAGGATCTCCCGGCCATGCCGCAATTGTTATGGATGTCGCGATCAATCGCAAAGGGCAAAAAATTTACATGGTGGCCAACAGTTATATGCCCGCTCAGGATGTTCATATTGTAGTTAATCCAACTAATAAGGACTTAAGCCCGTGGTTTGCAATGGACGCGGATTTGAGCGTGGATCTTCCGGAATGGAGCTTCACCGTCAGGCAATTACGACGATGGTAGGTTTTTTGTCGATGAATAGTTCAATAACTCGTAGAACTCCTATTGCTCTACTTGGTTACGGGTATTACCTTAGCGTTGATATCCCTTAAAAAATTATTAATCCAAAAATTTTCGTACCCATGAAGACATCCGTGAAAGTGCAATCCGTTCCCTCTACCGGTAATATTGTTGCTCGTCTTGTTTTATTAGGCGGTTTTGTGTTAGGCAGTATGTATGTTGTGTTAATGGCCTTTGCCGCTTTAACCAAGTTGTTTTAACGAGATCTTTTTTGCATAACAGTGCCCCGTTTAATAACGGGGTATTTTTTTATAGTTCATTTAGCCCGTCTCAAAACCAAACTCATTAATAAAAGCAGCTCGTAAAAGAATGAATTTATTTGTTGAATAGCTCCCAC
>JBJXDV010000113.1:0-5721 GCA_046153465.1 Chitinophagaceae bacterium | reverse complement strand
GAAAATCCTGAAAAAGGAATAAACTATTACAGAATAAAACTGGCCAAAACAGGTTCTGTAAAATACAGTAATATCCAGGCTATTAATTTTGCTGGCGTAGTAGAGGGAGGTATTTATCCAAATCCTGCTTCGTCTGAGTTAACCGTTACGCTAAAAAATAATACTACAAAAAACTTAACTGTTAGTATGTATAGCCAAAATGGGCACTTATTGCTAAAGAAGAATTACCAAACACAAAATACCAATTCAGTAATTCAATTAAATGGATTGAATCGATTTGCAAATGGTGCATACTTTATAAAGGTTTCGGACGGCAATAATACTATTTATCAACAAAAAATTATTTTGTCTCACTAAATTATCTGTCGCGGTGTTTAAAGATTACAGAAGCGCTAACCAGTAAAACTTTAGTACGAAGAGTGAAAGTCTATTCCGAAATCAGGGAGTAGTCTTTCACTCCTTCTTTTTCTTAAATGACTATTTCTTAAGTTTATAAATTGATTGAATTCAAACAGCTCAATATCATTTATTCAGGGAAAACAAATAATACCGGGTTGCTTTTACTCATAGCAGAGAAATAACCAATTGCCTTATTACCAAACTGCCCGTTCTTTAAAAAAACCGGTTCAACAAATGGGTTGGTTTGAGCAAGTTTCTGTTTGTCTAACTGATTAAAAAAATCATACGCGTTTTTATCAATAGATTGAATATAAACAAGGCCCCTTCTACCCTTTTCGTGTGTGTATGCCGGTTCTATCACAATTTTTATTTGTTGTCCCGATAATCCTTCATCCGAATAAACAGATCGCCCCAGTTCATGAAACAAAGCACTGTCTCTTCCAACCAAACAAGGGCTCGCCTTCACTTTTACAAAAGCCTGAAGGGTACTGGTATCAACATATCGATCCATTTCATAGCGGTAATAATTTATTTGAGAAGGTACATCTTTATAATACACAATCACACCCTCATGCCCACCATATAAATCAAAAAACGACTTAGTATAACTTGTACTGTCGATTAAAGGTTTTAACTGGTTTGTTTGACAGGTAGCCGAATATATATCAGCACCGTTTACTACTGAAAGTGTATAGGTTCTGTTAACCTGTATCTGCTTACTACCCTTATAATAATAATTAAACTGGCAAAAGGATTTGTCATAAACACTGTCTAGTTTTAAACTATCGGTACCAGCGCTGCTTTGTATCAGCATTGTTGCATTTCGAATAATTAAATCTTTAAACAAAATATTCTGATTAAAATAAGGTACCACCCGATGAAAATATACAAGCGGTAAACTATCGGCTTCCAGCATACATTGTATCGTAGGTTTACTTAAATAGGGAGGTGGTGTAATCGTGATATTTTTTTCACAGGAATAAAAAATTATACAGAAAGCAAGAAAAATTATTGTTTGCACTTTTTTCATCGACAATTCTTTTAAAATTTAAAATTATAGCTGGCACTCGGAATGAAGGGAAGAAGAGAAACCTGTTTTGCCTGTGGTTGTTTTGTAACGAGATCCGTAGTTAAATAAACAAAATAAGGATTCAGCCGGCTGTATACATTGTAGGCCCCAAACACCCATTCCTGTTCGTATTTTTTTCCGAATAGTTTGACCATTTTTTTATTAGAAAAATTTATATCTAAACGATGATACGAACGAAGCCTTGCATTATTACGGGTACTGAAATCATAAAAAACACCATCGTATAAAGAGCCGTTAACCGGCACAGTTATCCGGCCCGCAGGTAAGGTAAACGCTCTGCCTGTATAAAAAACAAAATCAGCAGACATGGTCCATCGTTTTGATAATTCATAACTGCCCACTAAAGAAAAATTATGCCGCCGGTCGAAGGAAGAAGGGAACGCCAATCCCCGGTTTAATTCCGGAAATAGCTGAGTCGTTTTGCTCCAGGTATAACTTAGCCAGCCCGTTAGCTTCCCCGTATTCTTTTTTATGAATAGTTCAACTCCATAAGATTTTCCTTTTCCAAAAGTGATGACACTATCCAGGCTGGTAGTTAATACAATCTCTGTTCCTTCCTTAAATAACAACTGATTATCCATTTTTTTATAATATACTTCTATGCTGGCTTCAATATTATTATCATCCAGATTTTTAAACAATCCCAACGCAATTTGATTACTGTTCTGGGGTTTAATGTTGCGGCTGCTGCTAAGCCATATATCCGTTGGCAACGAGGCGGTGCTGTTAGGTACTAAATGTAAAAACTGATTCATCCGGGTGAAGGAAGCTTTAATGGAAGTAGTTGGATCAACAGAAATTTTTGTTGTAATTCTTGGTTCCACAGATGAATAGTTTGCGCCTCCACCAACAAAAAAAGGAACCCGAATACCATAATTTATACTCACCATTCTCGAAACTTCATACTCATCCCCTGCATAAAAAGCCATTTCATTTGAATATCGTTTGGTTATACTGTCTTTATTAATAGTAATGCGGTTTCCGCGCCTGGGTACTCGCGTAGATACTGCTGCCGGGTAAAGGGTATGAAACGTATAGGTGAACCCGGCTTTAATTTTATGCTTCGCATGAGGAGAAATGGTAAAATCCGATTTTGCACTTATATCTTTTATACCTGTATATAACAGGCTGTAGTAGTTGTTCTGAGTGGTTGACAGCCCCAAATGATAATCGTTATAAATAACAGATGTATTCGAAAATATTTTGTTACCAAATAAATGATTCCAGCGTAGCGTAGCTGTAGTATTTCCAAAATCAGTATTGTAATTTAAACTATTGGCCCCTGTATAAGCTGCCTTATCATTTCCTTTAAAAACACTCATAAATAAATGATCTTTTTTACCTAATTCAAAATTCATTTTTGCATTGAAATCATAAAATTTATAAGAAGTACTGGAAGAAGATAATGGTTTTAGAAATAAATTTATATGGCTGTGCCTGCCTGAGATCATAAAAGAAGATTTACCTTTTTGAATAGGTCCTTGAAAAGTAATATTGTTGGATAATAAACCAATTCCTCCCTCTGTTTGATAGTTCGTTTTGTTACCTTCCTTCATCGTGATATCTAAAATGGAACTGAGCCGGCCCCCATACTCGGCAGGAAAGCCTCCTTTTATCAACTGAACATGATTGATAGAGTTAACATTAAACGTACTGAACAAACCAAATAAGTGATTCGGATTATATACCGTTGCTTCATCTAACTGCACTAAATTTTGATCGAGATTTCCACCCCGCACATAAAAACCGGTGGTGCCTTCCTGCCCCGCCTGTACACCTGGAAGCAGTTGAATTACTTTCAATACATCCCGTTCCCCAAATAATACAGGGAGATTTTTGATAGCTTTTAATGGTACATCAATTACGCCCATTTGTGCTTTTTGTACGTTGCGGTCATTTTTTCCGGATACCACCACCACTTCATTCAGCAAACTATTTGATGGCTCCAGAAAAATCGTTAACCGAATATTATTTTTAAGGGTAATTTTTTTTGCCTGAGGTGTATAGCCAGCATAAGAAACGATTAATTCAATAGTATCAGTGGCCCGGGCAGACATTGAAAAGAAGCCATACTGATTGGTAGAAATACCGGTTTGAGAATTTGCAATGATTACGGTAGCTCCAATTAATACTTCTTTGGTAGCAGCATCTTTTACATAACCACTAATAGTTATTGTTTGAGCTGATGCGTTACCAAATAAACAACATCCGATGATCCCTAAAGCTGTTATATACTTTTTCACTGATTGATATTTAATTAAATACTTTTTAACGATCCCACTAATAGAGATTACAACCTTGAAGAGAAGGGTTGTGTGTGGCCTAAAATATTATTAGGCAACGTTTTCAAGATCCCGCTAATTATTTTAAATAACTATAAAAAAAACACAACTAATTTTGTACTTTACTACATCTACTACTGTAATTATGAATTGTTTTGACTGATCATATGAACGATATGATAATTGGTTGTATTAAAGGCAACAGAGGTTGCCAGGCAGACCTGTATGAACGGTACTCTCCCAAAATGATGATTGTGTGCCTCAGGTACTCAAAAAATTTAGAAGAAGCGGAAGAAATTTTACAAGACGGTTTTATCAGGGTATTTAAATTCATCGGCCAATTTAAAAACGAAGGATCTTTTGAAGGCTGGATAAGAAAAATTATGGTAAACTGTGCGCTGCAAAAATTCAGAAGTCAGGTAAATTTAAGACCCATACTATCATTAAATACGGAGGCACATGAAGTGTTTTATGAAGAAAATATTATTGAAAATATAAATGGTAAAGAGATGATACAAATGGTACAATCTTTATCACCCGCCTACCGGATGGTTTTTAACCTTTTTTATTTTGAAGGATATAAGCACCGCGAAATTGCAGCATTACTCGGAATTGAAGAGGGTACCTCAAAATCAAACCTGGCACAGGCAAAAAAGATTTTGCAAACTGTTTTTAAAAAATATGTAAGATTTGAAAAAATAGTATTGAATGGATAAACATTTACATAAAGGCATTGGTGAGCAATTCAGCGAAGAAATAAATTCGATGAGCCAGGTACCCCGTCAACATATTTGGGAAAATATAGATAAACAACTTGACCAAACGGAGGTTACTAAATACCAAGTTAAATTTACCAGGCTACGGAAAAGAAACCTGCTTTTGTTACTGCTGCTCATAGGCATTTCTACCATTTCCTTTATTTATTATACTACTTCAATAAAAATAAGAAACAATAATTATTTGGTTGATAAAAATAAAAACGAATTAAACAACAACGCTGAAACAATTAGGCAATCGATCACCAAAAGAAAAACTCCCTCGATAAAATATGTACCACCCCAAGAAAAAGATTTTATAACTATTTACAAAAGTATCAAAGCAACTAATAAGCAGGATTTACTTATTCCTCAAGAAATAGTTGTATCTAAAATCAGAAAGGCTGAACCAGCAATTACCAATGATGCGCTTATCAGAAACAATAACATTGATAACGTCAACAATATTGATAACATTGAATCCAACAGCAACAAGCCTGCGATTCGAGAAAAACTGATACCACCGAACAACTACACTGAAGTTGAAAAATCGAAGGAGCCATCTAAAATACTTAGACCTATTTTTACAGACTCGGTGAATAATTTGATTCCCCCTGCAATAAGTAATCAATTATCCAACAACAATCTTAAAAAGCAAAACATCCATCATCATAAATTTTCACTGACAGCCTTTGTATCCCCCGATTTATCGGCCTATCGGTTAACCAACAATTCAAAAAATAATTTCGATAATAAAACCGGCATTGAAGAAAGGGAGCGCAATGATCTCTCCTCGTCGGGAGGTATTTTGCTGGGGTATTCTATCAGTAAAAAAATAGCTGTTCAAACAGGTTTTACCTATTCTACTTCGAATATTAGTATTGACCCCACAAAAGTGTATGCCGAAAAAGACAATGGCGGAACCGTAAAATACAGGTATAACACTTCTTTTGGATATGGTTACCTGCTACCCTCCTTTAGTACTTCCCCGGCATTGGGAGATAGTTTATTTACCAGCGGTGCTAATCATACATTACAATATATCAGTATTCCTTTAGTGGTAAAGTATAAACTGGGCAATAACAAATTAACTTTAAATCCCGGTATAGGCATTGCCGTTAATTTTTTAACAAAAGCAACCTTAACAACTGATGTAGAGGATCGTTTTAATAGAGAGAAGGAATTCATCACCAAA
>JBJXDV010000112.1:0-4095 GCA_046153465.1 Chitinophagaceae bacterium | reverse complement strand
ATGATTGGTAATAACTATTTTGTACCAAAAACCTGCGTCCAGTAATTGCCTTCTCTACCGGCTCCTAACTCTTTAAAAGCGGCGTTCATAATGTTTTTGCAATGCCCTTCACTATTCAGCCAACCATCCATAACTGCCTGTTCAGTTGGATAACCGAGGGCAATATTTTCACCATAGGTTTTCCAATTGTATCCTCCGGAACTGATACGATCGCCGGGTGATGATCCATTAAGTGATGTATGACTAAAATAATTATTCTGCTTCATATCCTTACTATGATCATAGGCAATTTTTCCTAGTTGATCATTCCACAAAACTGCAGCCACAGAAGGCATCATGGTACTGCCACATGTACAACCCTGTTGGCGAATATTGTTTACCAGCGAAAGTAAATTTGCTTTATTGATGTTATAAGTGACGGAAGATCCTTCATCAGGATTTGATCCCGCTAAAGCATCAGTTTTTTTACAGGAATAAATTAAAAGGAAAAAAAATACCAGTAGAAGAAGAGAAGCGCTTTTCATGGTGTTGGATTTGAGCCTGAGAATACAAGAACCCTGCCATTTACCTTAAATAACTTGCCATTTCAATTTTATATTGAAGCGCAATAGCCCTTGCTTCTTTTCTAAAATCTTCTTTTTCAGAGGCATAAATTATGGCCCGACTAACATTCACCAATAAACCAATATCTTTTTTAATCATCGCTTTTTCCGAAATTTCTCTCAGGCTTCCTCCCTGTGCGCCCACGCCCGGAACTAAATAAAAATGATGAGGCGTTAATAGCCTGATCGATGTAAACGCTGATGCTCTTGTGGCTCCTACTACAAACATTAAGTTATCTGGAGTTCCCCATTCAGATACCGTTTACAAAACCTGTTAGTATAAAAAAATTGATGCTACATTGTTGGTGTCCCCACCAACCATTTTATCATCCCCACCAACCATTTTATCATCCCCACCAACCATTTTATCATCCCCACCAACCATTTTATCATCCCTATTAACCATTTTATCATCCTCACCAACCACTTTATCATCCCCACCAACCATTTTCTCCTGAATAACATTTTTATTACCCGGATCATCAACCGCAATATCATTGTTGGGTTTCAATTGTTTCCATTCAAAATCTTTTGCTCCTGAATTAGAGGTCAGTCCGAGAACAATCGCCCATTTTCCATCATACGCTAAGAATGGCCTTACACTATCTTCACCCATATAAGGAGCAACAGTTATCGAATCAAATGGTAGTGCCTCAAAAAAAGCCTTTGCATACTGGCTGGACGTATTTCCAATATCCCCTCTTTTTGCATCGGCAATTTTAAAATGTTCGTCGCCAATATACCGAACCGTTTTTTCCATCGTTTCCCAGCCCTTCCATCCCATAGCTTCATAAAAAGCAGTGTTTATTTTATACGCTACACAAAGATCCCTGGTAGCATCAATAATCTGTTTATTAAATTCAAATACCGGATCAGGCTGAGTTAATAAGTGAGAAGGGATTTTAGAAAGGTCGCTGTCCAATCCAACGCAGAGATATGTTTCTTTTTGATGAATTTGATTGATCAGTTGCGCTCTTGTCATGAATGCGAAGATAAGAGGTTTGTTGTTTTGATTTTGTCAGTTTCCTTCCGCACACAGGTTTATTCATTATAGTTATATAAATAAGCATTGATTTATCTATTTTCAAGTATTCAGTTTTTCTGCTGCCGATCCCATCAACAATTTCCCTAAGCAATTTCCAAAGGCCCAAACTTCCTCAAACGTATTATAGAGCGGAACCGGTGCTAAACGAATTACATTGGGTTGACGCCAATCAACAATGATTCCTGATTTCATGAGTTCCTCATAGATTTCCCTACCGCGCTTTTGCATCAAAATTGAAACCTGGCAACCATGTAATTCTTGTTCACGCGGTGTAATCACGTCAATAATTTCTTCGTCCGAATTTTTAGCAGCTTCTTCCAATACATACCATAAATAATTATTCAGCAGTATTCTTTTTTCGTGTAACCGGTCAATACCCGCTTCAGTAAAAATATCGAGTGCTGCTTTTTGTGCAGCAAACAATAACATTGAAGGAGTGCTCAATTGCCATCCCTCGGCAGAACGTATTGGATTAAATCCCTTATCCATATTAAAACGGGTGTCCTTATTATATCCCCACCAACCAGCAAATCGCTGGATAGATATATCCGAATGGTAACGTTCATGTATATACACACCTCCTACGGCACCCGGACCAGCATTCAAATATTTATAACTGCACCAGCAGGCAAAGTCAACATTCCAATTGTGCAACTTTAACGGAATATTTCCTGCGGCATGAGCCAAATCGAACCCAACTTTCGCCCCGGCAGATTGAGCCGCAATGGTGATCGTTTGCATATCGAATACTTGTCCTGTATAATAATTTAATCCACCCCAAAAAACAAGGGCCAGTTCGTCTTTATGTTTATTGATTGATTCCAGTATATCTTCTGTTCGTATGGTATGTTCGCCTGCACGTGGTGAAACTTCCACTAATTCATCATTAGGGTTAAAGCCATAATGCTTTAAATGCGTTTCAAACATATATTGATCACTTGGAAATGCTCTGGCTTCGCAAATGATTTTTCTTCTTTTTCCCGATGGCCTGTAAAAACTCACCATCATTAAATGAAGATTTACGGTAAGTTGATTCATCACAACTATTTCTATTGGTAAAGCACCAACAATTTCAGCAAGTGGGCTTATTAACTGATCATGATAATTCATCCACGGTTTTTCTCCTTTAAAAAACCCTTCTACTCCGTATGTTCCCCATTGTTTTAAAATTTCAGTTAACGCTGCCTCTGTAGCTTCAGGTTGCAATCCCAATGAATTGCCCAAAAAATAAATTTGTTGTTTACTCTCTGCTGTTGGAAGAATAAATTTTTCGCGAAAAGATTTTAAGGGATCTTTTTCGTCGAGTTGCCGGGCAAACGAAAGCGAGTTTTGGAATTGCATAGTTACTATTTGAAAAAATGATTGTTGGATCAGGCAATAGAAATCATTTAAAAATTACCGACTATTCAAGCTTAATGATCTGAATTTGTTTTATCCGTTTTGTAACTCAAATGGTTCCTGTTTTCCCGCCATCTACCGGTATACTAACACCATTAATATACGAAGCGGCAGGAGAAGCAAGGAAAGCAACTACTGATGCAATTTCAGATGCATTCCCAAAACGTTTTGCAGGTATGGTCTCCATCATTTCTTTTTCGATAATATCATTCGCAACGCCACGCTGTTGTGCTATCGATGTTATCAAACTATTCAAACGTTGGGTATCTGTAAAGCCTGGTAATACATTATTGACCGTGATATTAAACTGCCCCAGTTCATTCGACAATGTTTTAGCCCAGGAAGCAACTGCCGCCCGAATTGTATTGGATACACCAAGATTATTAATTGGAATTCGGACCGATGTAGAAATAATATTAATAATGCGGCCATATCCCGCATTCTTCATAGAAGGTACTACGGCTTTACTTAATAACTGGTTATTGATTAGATGTTGCCGGAAAGCACTCAAAAATTCCTCTTCGGTAGCATCTGCAATTGGCCCGGGTTTGGGACCACCCGTATTATTAACCAGAATATGTACTGCATGACTTGCTATAATTTTTTCCATCGCAAGTTTAACCTGCGTTGTGTCTGAAAAATCAGCTATATAATATTCGTGGTGTTGACTGGTGGGGGTTGGCAACTGGTTTATGATTTCTTTAAGTACTTCTCCATTACGAGCCAATAGCAGACAAGTAGCCCCATTACCGGCAAGCTCATGCGCAATTGCCAATCCGATTCCCTGGGTACTGCCACCTATGATAGCTATCTTTTTATGTAGAGAAATGTTCATATATCCAAGTTTACATTATTAAGAGATCTTAATAAACTTAATGAAATAGGTTTGGATAATCGCTGATGATGCCATCTACGCCCATTGTTCTTAGTTTCCCAATCGCTAAGGAATCATTAACCGTCCAGGGAATTAGTTTTATATGTTTAGCATGGCATGCAAAGAGCAAGGATTCATTTACCAATGAATAATGCGGGCTGTAGATCGTTGGAACA
>JBJXDV010000111.1:0-7060 GCA_046153465.1 Chitinophagaceae bacterium | reverse complement strand
TATAATTTACAGCATAGAAATGACGAGGCGTTATCAATTGCTAAAAATTATTACCAGAAAAATCCTACCCATTATATTATGGGAATGTTGTTGGCGAAAACATATTTGCTAACGAAAAAATATCGTGACGCGGCTCAAATTCTTGATAAAATAGTGGTAATACCTTATGAAGGAGCTACAGATGGAATGGGATTATACAAAGAGGCACATTTGATGCTGGCTGTAGAGGAAATGAAAAAAAATAATTCAAAAAAAGCAATCAATGAAATAATCCTTTCAAAGCAATGGCCCGTAAGCCTGGGAGTAGGAAAACCATACCAGGAAGATATTGATGAAAGGCTTGAAAATTTTCTTTTGTACCATTGCTACACCAAACTTGGCGATAAAACAAAATCAGCAACGGCGTTGGAACAAATTAAAAATAACAAGGCGAAAGGTTATAAAGTAAATGAAGTTATCACTGCCTGGGTAACCAATACCAATAAAGTACTTGATAATATAACTCCGGGAACAATTGAAGATGAAAACAAACGGGTGCTAAGCGAGTGGTTGAAAAAATAAATTAGCGCTATGATAAGACTAAATTGATCTATTATTTCGGTACTGTGTATTTATTTTTTTAACCACTTTATAATTAAAAAATATTGATCCCTCAGTGCCGGTGGCCGTTACCTTGGGCAGTGATCGCAAAATTAATAGCATCCTATCCTTCTGATAAAAAACTATTCCAGGCTATATTACGAATAAATTAGCGTATACCCATGCACAGGAAAATGAATAAATGTGTTTCGTGACACAACTTCGCGTTTCGCGGCAATATCCTTTTACCATTAAGCGTTCGAAGAAAATAGGCTATGAAGATTCACGAAGAAGTCCATCTTGATTTTTAAAAAGGGTTCTGTATTCATTTTTTGTAAAATAATTACAGCAGAATAGGTTTAGCTGAATACTAGGGTAAGACTAAATTGATTTATTATTTGGGTACAGATTATTTATTTTTTAACGGCTTAATAATTTAAAAATATTGACCCCTCAGGGCCGGGTGGCCGTTACACTGGGCATCGCGCTGCACCTGCTTCTTGCTTACGCATCCCGACGGTGTCGGGCACGAACCGGCTGAGGCGCTCAACCCAGGATAGTGATAGCAAAATTAATAGCATTCTACCCTACTTATAAAAAACTGTTTCAGTACCATAACAAGAACAAAATGATATAGATCCATACGCGCAAAAAAAATATACCTGTAGTGCATAACACCACTTCGCGTTTTCACGGCAATATCCTTTTACCACTAAGTGTTTCCGAAAATTGGCACTGATTTGTGAAAAATGTTCTGAATATTTTTGCAGTAAAAATAATTACATCATTGCAGGTCTAATTTAACATTAGTATCTATTACATGACAGATAAACTTTTAATAAGTTATTGGGATTGTTGCTTTAGCTTCTTTTTCACAATATCCGCTGGATATTTAAGCGCAAGTTTCCTGATGTCATAACTAAATTCTGTAAATGTTTCTTCCCATAGTTTAGCCTCTTCAGGGGTATAATCATAAAAACCATGGGCATTGGAAACACCTCTCCCTCCCTCCCGTACAATTTTATCAATTAATTCAGGTATTTCCGGGCTACTATTTAAAGTAGGCAACAGATCTTTCATTACGGTGTGATATGCTGCCACCCCTGTTAAATCCATCCACCTGAAAACCCCTACTAACGTCATCCAATAGCCTGCATTGTTCCTGCATGCCCGATCCACATCTTCTACCGAAGCAAATCCATTATCAACCATTGAGCATGCCTCCCGGTACATGGCATACATTAATCGATTCGTGATAAACCCTCTTATATCTTTCCGAACCAATGTAGGCTCTTTGCTCCAATGATGCGATAACTCATATAAATATTCTCCAAGGATTGGGTCGCTTTTATCACCACAAATAATCTCTAAAAAACGGGTAGTATGAGAAGGCTCGGCCCAATGAAGTCCAAAAAAACGAGCTGGATACTTCGTATGCTTTTGCAAAATACTTATTGGAATGGCAGACGTATTGCTGGTCAAAATAGCAGTAGGTTTAATTACCGTTTCAATTTTATGATATACTGATTGCTTAATCTCCTCGCTTTCGAGTGTACATTCAATAACAACTGCACAGTTAGCAAGTTTGGAATAATCTTCCGTAATAGATAATTGCTTGAAATAGAAAGCAGGTTCTTCAGGGATCATTTCCTGTTCCTTCGATTTCTTAAGATGTTCCTGAATTCTTTTTGAAGCATGCTGAAGATCTATAGCAACAGGTGCAACAGCTATAACTTTATGCCCCGCTATCAGAAGGCAGGTTGTAATACTGCAACCCATTAGACCGAGTCCTACTACACCCATTTCTACCGTTGCAGGATCAATTGAATTATCCATTTATAAAAATTTATTTCATTATTGCTATCAATCACACTAATAGGTAGCTCTGCCGCCAGAAAGATCGAATGTAAAACCAGTTGTAAAACTATTTTCGGGGGATACTATAAACATCACCATTGCTACCAATTCTTCCAGGGTACCACACCGTTTCATCGGAATTTTATCGGTCATGTACTTAACCTGTTCTTGCGGCATGGCTTCTACAAGAGACGTTTGTATCACAGCAGGGGCGATAGCATTTACGTTTATACCAGTTTCAGCATATTCCTTTCCCTGAACTTTTGTCATTCCTATTACCGCTGCCTTGGAAGCTGAATAAGCCAGCATACCTGCATTCCCTTCCTTTCCTGCAATTGAGGCAATATGAAGGATGCGCCCATACTTATTTTTCAGCATCAAGGGAATTACATATTTGGAAGTATACCAGGATCCCATAAAATTAACGTCAAACACCATGCGCAAATTATCAGTAGCTACCTCATGACTTTTTATATTCGTTTTACCCGTGATACCGGCACAATTCACTAAAATATCTATTCGTCCGAATTTCTTTCCGATTTTAGAAATCGCCCGCTCTACATCAGCCTCCGAACAAATATCTATTACATAAAATTCAACATCTCCCTGTATTTTTTCTTTTATCTTTTGAAGTCCATCGTTGTTTTGATCAATTATCACCAAATGAACACCGTGTTGAGAAAGTTCACAGGCAATAGCTAATCCCAAACCAGAGGCTGCCCCGGAGACTATTGCGACCTGCTCTTTAAAATCTTTATTCATTTTGTAGAAATTAGTATGGCCTTATCATCATTAAGTCCAGCTATAATTTTCCTTGCACCACCTATTGTAATTGGCTTTAGGCTCCTCACATTACCTCGCACATTAATTCCTGCTGTTGCCTGTGGTATTTCTTTAAACAGCCCTTTACCATCTCCCAATAATACGATTCCGTGATTTGCACTATAGTTGCCGAACTTTATTCGGGTCCAACTATTATTTCCCGCAAGCAGTATATCTTTCTTCCCATCCTTATCAAAGTCTTCTAAAGCTATTGCATATACAGGGGCATATTGTGCCTTCATAGGAAGTTCATGTTGAACAAATCCTTTGCTTCCCTGGTTTTCAAGATAAACAGTTTGCATTTGTTCAGCTTTCAATATCTCAACTCCTTCCATTTCACCCGGTGTAAACAAGTCATTGATGGTAGCATTGGCATATTGTTTATATTCCAGAAATTTTTTCTTTAATAAAGGCAGCTGATCGGTAAGATCATCTCTTGAAGCAACCGGGTAAGAAACGCCATTGATATAATAACAAATTACCGGGTCGATGGAACCATTGTTATCAAAATCTTTATAATACAAATTCATAGGAGCTTTATCACTTACATGAAACTGGGTATTCATTCCGCAGTTACCAATTACCATATCTAAATCGCCATCGCCATCCATATCGGCCGCACTGATTCTATTCCACCAACCAGCGCTTGGAAAATTTATATAGCTGGCTGATGCATCTGAAAAAATACCTTTCGAATTAATAAATACCTTTATAGGCATCCATTCACCAACTACTATCAAATCGGGTTGCTTATCATTATTCAAATCGGTCCAAAGCGCATCTGTAATCATTCCGGGTTGAACCAAGGCAGTGGCATTTTTTTCAGTTTGATCGGTAAAATTTCCATTCCCATCATTCACTAAAATATAACTACGGGGAGCAGTAGGGTATTTCCCGGGAACAACCCTTCCGCCTACAAATAAATCAAGATCGCCATCTCCATCAATATCAGCCGATTTTACACAACCCTTGCTGCTAAGCATAGATGGCAATGCATTTTCCTTTTTAGAAAAATTTCCCTTGCCATCGTTCAGGTATAACCGATCCTGAAAAGCAGGATGGTTTTCATTGTATTCGAAACCTCCCGAAGCCACATACAGGTCCTGATCTCCATCAGCATCTGCATCAAAAAAAGCAGCCGCAACATCTTCGGCAGGCGCATCCTTCAAGAAAGAAGAAGTGGATGCAACCGCAAAGGTTTTATTTTTGGTTTGAATAAATAGTTGGCCCGGTTTATCTTTTGCACCACCAATATAGAAATCTTCAAGCCCATCTTTATTTACATCCGCTACTTCAATACAAGGGCCCTGGCGACTTAAAAAGTTAGGTAAGAGACCTTGAACCGTAAAATCGGTGAACGTATTTTCAACATAACGAACTTCATCCATTTCAGCTTGAGTAAATAGTGCCTGATTGTTTACAAGAACGGTATCATAGCTCCATTTTTCTTTAGCGTCAGCTATCTTAATATTGAGTAATTGATTTACCGGTACAGATTTCATTTTTTGAAACTGATCATTTGGCCAAATGATAAGAATAGAATCGATGATTGCATTTTTACCAACTCCAAAATCTAAAACCGGATCGGAAGAAGATTGAAAACCTCTCACCGGAGATTGTTCCTGATAAAATTGCTGCCCGTTACAGTATAATTTAATCTTGGCACCTATTCCCCGCTGATTGGATATTCCCCCGTACAAGGATATGCGCAGATAATTATTCTTCGAAAATTTTTCGTTGTTATTCCGATATATATCTGAAACATTATTTGAATTATTTATCACCAAATCAAGATCCCCATCATTATCCAGATCGGCATAAGCTGCCCCTGCTGAAATTCCTTTTTTATCAAAACCCCAGTCAGCCGTCTTCTTACTAAACGTACCATTACCCTGGTTCTGAAAAATATAGTTAGGAATTTCATTCGTTGGCATTTTTCTGAGATACTCTGGAATGGGGTCCACCGAATCTTTATGCATTGATCGAACCACTCTATCCACTGAATATTTTAAGAAATCCATTTCAGTATAGTCTTTTACATATCCATTGGTTACAAAAAGATCTTTATAACCATCATTATCATAATCGCCAAATAAAGCGGCCCAGCTCCAATCGGTATTGGAAACTCCTGCCATTTGTCCCACTTCACTAAATGTACCATCGCCGTTATTTTGCTGAAGCATATTTCGGCTGTACTGAAAATAAAATCCTTGCCTGAAAAGAAATTGAAACTTATCAAAGTTTTCAGGACCGCTATGCATCTTAATTGTTTTATTATCTTCCGGCATCATATCCAACGTTATCAAATCGACCAGTCCATCATTGTTATAATCGGCTGCGTCGGATCCCATTGAATAAAGGGAGATATTATCCATAGCTTTTTTAAGCTGTTCAGTAAAACTTCCATTGCGATTATTCATGAATAGATAATCTGGCTCATTAAAATCGTTTGATACAGCAATATCGGGCCATCCATCATTATTAAAATCAGCTATGGCGAGGCCCAAACCAAACGTGAGTACATTGGATGTGATACCAGCCTCGTCGCTTACATTGGTAAAATGATTTTGATCGTTTCGATATAATTTACTTGCAAAATCCGGGTTATGCTCTTTGCGCAATTCGGGATTATCCTGTACCCCAGCGGTATATTTCTGTATAGAATGATTAATAATAAAACAATCAAGATCTCCGTCTTTATCGTAGTCAAAAAAAGCCGCTTGTGTTGAATAGCCATTATCTGCTAATCCAAATTCATCTGCTTTTTCTGTAAATGAAAGATCACCGTTGTTTATAAAAAGTAGATTTTTTCTGAGATCTGGATTTATATCTGCGCTGCGGCAGATATAAATATCCAGTTTCCCATCACCGTTCACATCGCACATGGTTGCGCCCGTGCACCAACCTTGCTTTTCGTCTACCCCAGACTGTTTCGTAATATCTTCAAATTTAAAATTCCCTTTATTCAGGAAAAGCCGGTTGCGAACCATATTTCCTGTAAAAAGAATATCCTGCAGCCCATCGTTATTGATATCTCCAATGGCAACTCCTCCTCCGTTATAGAAATATAAATAGTTGGCAACATTTAATGGACCGTCTTCAAAAAGTGTATTCCGGAAATTAACCCCTGTACTGCTTTCATTCAACCGGCTAAATAAAAATTTATCATCATTGCTGCATCCCGAAAACAAGATAAAGAACAATAGTATACAGGCACCACTAATAAAACGTAGCATAGGTTAGTTTTAAATGCAATAAATTTTTGCCATAAAAAAAGATTCCATCGAAAGTATACACTTCGATGGAATCTTTATACAATCTCTTAAATAAATTAATTCTTATCCCACCATAAAGGGGTTGTTACTTTATCTCCACCTGCTCCCAATAACGGTACAGCAGCATCAACAGCGGCTTTGTTATTTTGTTTTTCAGAAAGCAAGAATGGAATTCTTCTCAACCACTGGGTAGTAGTATTGGTAATATCCGGGTTATCAGAGTTGGCAACCGGGTATAAAATGAACGTACGTGACCTACGGTAATCGGCCCATGCCTCGGTACCATCAGGAAATATAGAAATCCATTTCTGAATGGCAATTTGCAATTTCTGCGTAGGCGCATCAGCCGCAAACTTAATCGGTGCATTTGAAACAGCGGGAGAATTTAAGAAGTCTGCAGGTGCAACTGGTACATTTGTACTCGCTGTATAGGCTGCGATGGCTGCTCCATCTGTAATACCCCATTGCTTCATAGAATTTGAAATACCGGCTTCATAAAGTTCTTTTGCAGTACCGCCCATATTCCA
>JBJXDV010000110.1:0-4793 GCA_046153465.1 Chitinophagaceae bacterium | reverse complement strand
TATGGTATTGCACTTCACTTTGTAAATACATTGCCTGGCAACAACAATAAAGAGTGCGGGTATCTCAATGCGCAAAATCAGCGGATAGTACTTCCCTGCGAAAATGAAATAGTTGCATACAATCCCCAATGTTATCCTACTCCTCAAATGGCCTGCGATGCAGCAGAAAGGGCGAAAGAATTAATTAATGATGAAGGATTACACGTAATAGAGCATATTTTACTAAGGCCACATTGCATCGAAGAGTGTGAATGTAAATTGCCCGTTTGTAACAATGAATTCGATAAGTGTAAATTCCCTTATTGGAAAAAGCCATCTTTGGATCCTTGTGAAGAGGAAAAACCTGTTTGTTTTATTCCCGGGCAGGATCCGTATTCTTTTATCGCTACGATCGTACTACCGGCATGGCCAAAACGATTCAGGAATGAAGAAAGTCGTTTACAGTTAGAAAATATATTATACCGGGAAGCACCTGCACATGTGCTTTTACGAATTCTTTGGCTGGCTCCTCACGACTTCTGTTGTTTTGAAAAACAGTATAAGCAATGGCTGAAATGGCTCGCACAAAAGAAACAATGTACTGATTTCTCTATTTGTGATTTAAGAGATTTCTTATTTTATCGCCAATATGAATGTTTAAGTGAACCTGAAACTTGCAAACCTTGTGGAGAAGATCTGAAACAGGAAAACCCTTGTTTAACAGAAAGAGTTGCTGGAATAAATACAAAAAAGACAGAGCAATTTCCGGATAGTGTAAATGAAATTTTTTGCTGGAAACGGCAGCATTGCGAGGAATATGATTTTATACCTTGCGAAGAAAAAAACGAACAGGAAGGTGTTATTGAATTCAATAGCATTGGATTAGCGGCTGCTACCATAGAAAAAAATACATCCGATAAAATTACTAAACCGAAAATAAAAGAAATAACGGTTGTTTCTACAGGTACAAGTTTTAAAAAAGAAGAAATAGAAGCAGATAATGAAAATCTTCAAAAGCCAATTGTTGAAGGATTGAGTAAAACAAAATTTATAAATAGCCGTTTTGCACGTTACCGAAAAGAATTAGATGCCCTTGTACATGAAACGAAAGGATTGAAAGCTTGCACCATGGCAAGAAGGTTTGCAGACAACAATGCACCTACCGCAGTGGAGTATAAGAAATTAGTAGAAGGAATTTTAGAAGCGCAGGCCGATAAAAAAAATAAACTATTTACTAAAAGTCGGGTATCTACTTGTGTTAGTAATACAACACGCTATTATTTGGATAAATGGGCCTTTAATGGAAAGAAGTTAAGTGAATTGGAAAAATGTAAACCAGTTTTTGATTTACTCAGAAAAAATAAAATCATTATGCTGGATATATACAGACTCTGGGAATCAGATGCACTTTTAAAATATGAGCCGGGTATTGATATGAACAGCGTACGCTTTTTATTAACAGGCAATAACTAAAAATGGGCAATCATCTTATAAGAAAACAGGTGCTTGATTTAAAAGTAAGCAAGAGGCTGGATGCATTTCAGGTGCAGCACAAGGCCCGGCATTTTTATTATAGTAAAATTATCCCCGCTCTTGAAAAAATATTTGATGAACTCTGTGGTGAGGAAGAAACCATACAATTGAATACGCTGATACTTGATATGGGTGAATTGGATGAAAAAAATATAGAAAAATTAATATGGACCGATAAAAGTTATGGGCTTTTGAAAACACAAATCAGTAAGCAGTTATTAATTACACCCACCGGTAAATCAGCCGTACGGATCAGCCAAAAAGAAAATGCTGCCAGGCAATGGTTATTTTATATGCAACGGGGTTATTTAAATTGGAATACTATTGATACAAATGAAAAATGGTATCAAACAGTAATCGAAGTATTGGCAACAGATTTTGTATTGGTAGCGCAATTACGAAAACACCTCAAGGAAGAAAAAAATATTGCAGAAAGAATTGTGTTCGATCACCCGGTGTCTTTCTTGATAAACCTGCTGAAGGTAATCACCACAAAAAAGATTACGCATATTGAGGATACGGTGGAAATGTTAGTCGCGATTTTGAATGACTGGTACAAAGAAATAAGTGGTCAGTCAAAAAACAGTAAAGAGATACAACAAAGGCTTTGGGTAACCATCTTACAGCTAGCTGCACTCGAAAGGGTAAAAAATAGTACTGAGGAACTTTTTAGGGAAACGATTATCCGGGAAAGTTTAATAGCAGTTGTTCCAACAGCCGAATTTATTCAGTTTGTAGAAAAGAGTGGAGTTATTGATACTGTTATAAAAAAAATATTGAACGAAAAAAAAGACGACCGTATAAAAGAAATTGAAGAGAATAAAAAATTGACGGAGGATTTGAAAGAAGAATCAGTAATTGATGCAGATGGAATATATGTACAACATGCCGGCCTGGTTTTAGTACATCCTTTTTTACCGGCATTCTTTCGA
The DNA here is from genome assembly GCA_046153465.1 of Chitinophagaceae bacterium. Classification (GTDB taxonomy): domain Bacteria; phylum Bacteroidota; class Bacteroidia; order Chitinophagales; family Chitinophagaceae; genus Endoryza. Next base: position 2,349 of record JBJXDV010000110.1, on the reverse strand, counting down.
AAGCTTGGGTTACTGGAAGCAAATCAATTTATAAATAATGATAGCCGTCAAAAAGCAGTATGGCTATTACATTATCTGGCAACAGGAAATACAGAAGCATTAGAATATGAAATAGCACTGCCCAAAATTATATGTGGCTGGCCCTTAGAAAAAGTAATTGCTCCGGTTGAAATAGCCGTAAATGAAAGGGGGGAAGCCGATAACCTGCTACTGTCCGTTATTGAAAAATGGGACAAATTAAAGAATACTTCCACAACCGCTTTACAGGAAAATTTTTTACAACGCCATGGAAAAATAGTTATAAAAAACAATACGGTATTTGTACAGGTAGAAAGTAGTACACTTGATATGTTACTCGACTTTTTACCCTGGAATTTGAGTATTATTAAATTTCCCTGGAAAAATGAATTGATACGGGTAGAGTGGAGATAATTTTTTGTTTTAGATTAATTAGAATAATAAAGTCAATTGTGATTAGTATCGAATGAATCAACATGAAAACGGCCGAATCAAAAACAGTTTCACCAACCATACAGCGCAAGGCTGCAGGTTCCTTTTTTAAAAAAGGAAATGAATCTTTTTTTGGTAATGAAACAATGGTAGAACAATCTCCCTTTTTTAATAGCGCAAAATCAATCAATCCTTCCAGTAATGAGAAATCGATACAAACAAAACCTACTTCTACGACAGGAGGGCTCTCTATGGTGCAGTCGGATTATATACAAACAAAATGTAGCACCTGTGAACAGAAAGATAATTTAATCCAACTGCAGGAACAGCCAGATCAAACTATTACAAAAGATGTTTCACCAGATACAACCGAATCATCTACTCCAAATACAGGAGGTGGTTCTTTCCGTGCCAAAAGATGCAATGCACATCCTGAATTTCCGGATTTCAGATGCTTTGCTTATGAATTAAAACTGGATGTAGATGAAAATCTCCGGAATAACGCATACAGATTTTATCAAGTTGCGTCTTTGCACCCCGATGATAATGAATTAATGTGGAATACTTTTTTAAGATATGGATTAGGCGTTAATCTTTTACAAACAAGTTTTGGATTTCTGGGTGCAAATAATACGTTGGGTACGGTCCTTTCCTACGGGACCGGAATCGGCTTAAAGTCTTATGATTTTTTCAAAAATGGTGTTTTGAAATTAGATGTGCCAATACCACTGGGGCGCGGAGTAAACCTGGATCTGCAACTTGACTTAAACACTGATCCCAATAACCTAACTAACGTAAGATCCGTTAATACGAGCATTGGTATAACTGGTCACTTTAAATGAATGCTATAGAATGAAGACTGCTGAAGCAAAAATATCTTCCTCAACTGTTCACCCTAAAAAAAGAGGGAACGAACCTTTTTTTAGTAACCAGCGGCAAGGTATTTTTTTTACAAAATCAAATGGGGTATCACAAACATTTTTCAGACCAACTACTATTCAAGCCAAGCTTACGATTGGCCAACCCAATGATAAATATGAACAGGAAGCGGATGCCATGGCGGATAAGGTGATACAGCGCATGTCTGTAACTGATATGACAGCAAAAAAAGAACCCGCTGTTCAGGCAAAACCAATAATGGCTACAATTACTCCATTCGTTCAAACAAAATGTGCCGCTTGTGAGCAGGAAGAAAAAATTCAGGAGAAAAAAGAAGAAGGCGGTGAAGAACATCTAAAAAAAATACAGCGAAGGCCCATATTTGAAAGTAATGCTGAACCGTCGGATGATGAAAAAACTATTCAACGTAAATGTGAAGCCTGTGCATCATCAGAACATTTAGCAACAAGCAGCACTACTGAAAGAGGAACGGGCACCTCTAAACTTGAAATGACCCGGCAGGGTATTGATAACCTGGTAAAAAAAGAATATCACTGTCCTTCCGTTGCTGATTCAGTTACTAACATTTCTGCCTTAGCTCCGGGTGGTACACTCGGTTTAACACAGATCGACAAGTCAAGCAATTTGATCTGTGTTCCGAAATTTGTTATTGACACAAAGGTGGGGAATGGAGTGTTTAAGCCTGTGCAGGTAAGCCTGTCCATGACTTCCAAATTTGCCAAGCCGGAAAAAGAAGCCGCTACGTCTGATAAAATCTCAGTTCCAAATTGTAAAACGGATGTTCCAATCTTTATGACGATTACAGATGTTGTTTCCAAATTGGCAAACATAGGAGAACAAGAACATTGCGATGATGTAAAACTAGCATTTGATCAAACTGTTGTTCCATGTTCCAAAGAAGTAAATAAACTGTCAGGTCAGAAATTTACCGGAAAAACTGAAGATGAATGTCTCAATGCACTTACTGCAAAGCTTGGGTTTGATCCGATTGATTGTTCC
>JBJXDV010000109.1:0-2567 GCA_046153465.1 Chitinophagaceae bacterium | reverse complement strand
GTAGATGTTAATGTAGATATCAGTGTAAAATTGAAAAAAGAAAATCGTGCCTTTAAGGTTGAAAAATACGAACATAATTATCCGCATTGCTGGCGTACCGATAAACCAATTCTTTATTATCCCTTAGATGCATGGTTTATTAAAACCACGGCTATTAAGGATAGAATGGTGGAGTTGAATAAGACGATCAATTGGAAACCAAAATCAACCGGCGAGGGGAGGTTTGGAAATTGGTTGGAGAATTTAGTTGACTGGAACCTGAGTCGCAGCCGTTTTTGGGGAACGCCTTTGCCTATTTGGAAAACGATTGACGATAATGGAGATTATATAGAAGAGAAAGATGGTGGAGAAATTGTATGTATTGGTTCAATTGATGAATTAAATAATGCAATTCGGTTAGCCAGTCAAAAACTCGGCGGAGAAGTAAACAAACATTATCTCCATGAAGGGATCCTGGATTTACACAAACCATATGTAGATGATATCCTTTTAGTGAGCAGTACCGGAAAGCCAATGAAACGGGTTGCTGATTTAATTGATGTTTGGTTCGACAGCGGGGCCATGCCTTATGCCCAATGGCATTTCCCCTTTGAAAACAAAGAGGTTTTTGCACAGAATTTTCCTGCAGATTTTATTTGCGAGGGAGTAGATCAAACCAGGGGATGGTTCTATACTCTACATGCAATCGGATGCCTTATTTACGATAGCCTGGATAAAGAATTAAAAGACGTACCGGAGTGGACTTCCAAAATCCCCCCTTTGGGGGGTGGGGGGGCCGCATTTAAAAATGTTGTATCAAATGGATTGGTGCTGGATAAGAATGGCAATAAAATGAGTAAGCGATTAGGCAATATGGTTGATCCCTTTAAAACTATTGAAACTTATGGCGCTGACGCAACAAGATGGTATCTTATCACTAATGCATCACCCTGGGATAACCTTAAATTTGATCTGGAAGGAATAAAAGAAGTGCAACGGAAATTTTTTGGAACATTATATAATACCTATCAGTTTTTTGCACTTTATGCAAATATTGATGGTTTTGCTTTTAGAGAACCATCTATTCCATTGTCGCAAAGGCCAGAGATAGATCGTTGGATTCTTTCGTCGTTGAACACTGTAGTTCAGAAATCAATTATTTATTTGGATGATTATGAACCAACATTGGCTGGCCGGGTGATTGAAGACTTTGTAGACGAACAACTGAGCAATTGGTATGTGCGTTTGTGCCGACGCCGGTTTTGGAAAGGCGAATACGAACAGGATAAAATTTGCGCCTATCAAACATTGTATGAATGCCTCGATACAATTGTTCGGTTAATGGCCCCTATTTCACCATTTTTTAGTGATACTGTTTTCAAGAACCTGAATATAGTTTCGGGAAGATATTCCGTGGAGTCCGTCCATCACACCGATTACCCAATTGCGGATACCACTAGAATTGATAAGGCATTGGAAGAACGGATGCAATTAGCGCAAGATGTTTCATCACTTGTTTTATCATTAAGAAAAAAAGTAAATATTAAAGTGCGTCAACCTTTACAAAAGATATTGATTCCTATAATCAATAATAATATGAAAGGGCAATTAGAAAAAATTGAAGATTTAGTGAAGTCTGAAGTAAATGTAAAAGAAATCCAATATTTAACGGAAGACAATGGGTTCATCAAAAAGAAAATAAAGCCAAATTATTTGGTGCTTGGAAAAAAATTAGGAGGTAAGATGAAAGCGGTGGCAACTGCTCTTGGTAATTTTAATCAGGACGATATACATAACCTGGAAAAAGAGCGCTTTGTTTCATTGCAAATTGATAACGAACCCTTAATATTACAGATTAGTGATGTTGAGATAAGTAGTGAAGACATATCAGGCTGGATGGTAGCTAATAAAGACGTTTTGACAGTTGCCCTTGATGTTACAGTGAGCCCTGAACTGCAAAAAGAGGGAAATGCAAGAGAGCTTGTAAACCGCATTCAGAAAATTCGAAAAGATAGTGGTTATGAGTTGACAGACAGGATTGTTGTAAAAATTTCGGAAACGAATATTCTAAACGAATCCATCGCTCAATATAATGCCTATATTTGCGCCGAAATTCTGGCAGATAAACTGGAATTGGTATCGGAATTGACAGAGGGAGTAGATATTGAAGTAAATGAAGTTCCATTAAAAGTATTTGTTACAAAAAAAGCCTAACCGTATGGCAATCAAGAAAAAAATTGTAAAACCTGCAAAGAAAGCTGCTCCTGTAAAGAAGCCAGCTCCAGCTAAAAAAGCAGCACCGGCAAAAAAACCTGTTGTAAAAGCTGTTGCTAAGCCCGTTGCAAAAAAAATTGTGAAACCAGCTCCTAAAGCAGCATCGCTTAAAAAACAAATTACTAAACCAGCAGTAAAGCCTTTGCCAGTGGTTAAGCCTGTGTTGAAGGTTGAACCTAAAAAAGTGGCGCCTGTGGCACAACCTCCGCAACGGCCAATCGAAAAAGCTCCTGAAATAAAAGGACCTGTAAGTGGTAATATTATTAAATTAGTTTCAGCACCCCCTGTACCAGTGAAAAAGAAAACAGAACCAA
>JBJXDV010000108.1:0-26168 GCA_046153465.1 Chitinophagaceae bacterium | reverse complement strand
TTCATTACTCGAAAGGGCAATTAATTTTTTATACACCCCTATTTTATTAAAACAGGGAATACCAATGCAGCACTATTGTAACCTGCTACGTGAACAAAATAACTACCCTTTGCCAAGCCTGTTATATTTTTTGAATTTTGATTAGCGGTCATCGTTTCTTTGAATACGGATCGGCCAATGACATCTAGTACGTTCAACATAAAATTTTTACGATCATTGCCTTTATTGTAAATGTAAATTGAACCATTGTCTGAATAAACTATAAAATTATCTTTAACTATTAGCGGTTTTACCGAAATAACTGCCGAATAACTAAATTTTCCGTCAAGGTCTTCCTGGCGTAAACGGTACCAATAATTTTTATTTTCTCCCGAATAAAAATCAGTAAATGAGTAGTCTGTTGGGTTATTGCTAAAGCTATTTTTTGAATATATAAATCCGATAGAAGTATAGGTGCGACTATCAACACTTTTTTCGATGGCAAATCCTTTGTTATTATTTTCCTGGGTGGTACTCCAAAGTAATTGAACTTCTCCATTCTTATAGATTGATTTCAACGGAAGTAGTGAAACAGGCAAGGTAAGTCCGGAGGGGTTTGCCAAGATGCCGCAATTACCCGAACAGTTAGCAGCAAACGAACAAATATTAAAGTGGATACCAGTTTCAGGATTCGTAAACCGGAAAGATAAAGTTCCGGCATTGGGAAGATTGGTTCCATAAAAGCAATAGGTTACTTCTGCATCAGCACCTACTTGAACAGGTACTGAAGCCGGCCCAAAGTTTACTGAAATTTGAGTGGTGGTAGGATTGGTGGACCACACCGCCGTAATCGCATAAGGTTTAAGCGTAGCTGCTACAGCAATTATATATCGAAATACAAGTGTACCCGTTTTTGCTCCTCCTGGAACAATAGCATAGGAAGTACTTGCAAAATTAGACGCAAAAGGTGTTGCACTTACATTCGGGCAACTATTAGCCTGTCCGTTTCCGTTAGTTCTTGACCCCACAATTGAACAGGAACCCGGATATTGGCTTTTTGCAACCAGCACAAAAGAAAACAGAACTATAGAACAGAATATATTTTTTTGAAATAGGCATTGTTTCATAGAATAGTGAATCAGTAAGTGGGTTGTGACCTACGACAGAAACTTAAATGCATAAATTCAATTTTTATTGCAGTATAAGTGTAAACTCCCAACGTCTATGATGAAAAAAACAAAAATGTATAAGCCAGGATCTAAAAAGCTGATAAGTATCGATACTAGTCTTAACAAAAGCGGTATAAAAGTGGGTCACTGGCGTATATTAACCGGTGAAATATCTCCGGCAATAACTATGATCGCAATTCTTTCAATGCCCATACCCTACCGGCTCCAATGCCTGGTAAATTGCTTCTAATAACTTAACGCGTACGTTCATGCGTAAAAATCGACTGGCATCACCATTGTTGTGCACCCGGTTACTGAGCATAATAAAAGTGAGATGTTTTGCAGGATCCATCCATATGCAGGTTCCTGTGAACCCCGTATGCCCAAAAGTTTTTGGTGAAGCAGAAAATGCCGGATAAGGATCTTTCCGAGTAGCATTATCCCGTTCTGGTTTGTCAAAGCCTAATCCACGGCGACTATCATTATGATACGCAGTGAAATAATCAATGGTTTCCTGTTTAAAAAAACGGTAGCCATTTAAACCGCCTCCGTTCAATAGCACTTCTGCAAGTACCGATAAATCATAGGCATTACTGAATAAGCCGGCATGCCCCGCTACTCCACCAAACATAGCCGCGCCCGGATCGTGTACATCTCCCTGTAATAGTTGTTGACGAAACCCCAACTCCTCTTCGGTAGGAGCTATATAGTTCAATGGAAAATGATCCCTTGGATTAAACCCGGTACTCATCATATCGAGCTTATCATAAAATTCCTTCTTTACATATTTATCAAGGGTAGTGCCACTGATGGCCTCCACAATTTTTCCGAGAAAAATAAAATCGTTATCACTGTAAATATAATTTCCGGTTGGTGTTACTTCACTTTGCAAAATGCGGGAATACATCGTATCGACCCAATCGTTTCGCAAATAAATATTTTCGGCCACCCGAACACGGTGTAATGAATCCTGCCGATAAGAGTAATAACTATACAATGGAATATTTCCCAACAACGTATCTACCGTTTCTTTATAAAATGGAATCCAGGCTTTTAATCCGGCCTGGTGCAGAATAATATCCCATAATTTAATGTCAGCTTTGTTTGTTCCTTTAACCCATTTCAAATAATCGCCGATCGTTTTTTGCAGATCCAGTTTTCCTTCTTCGTATAATTTCATTACAGAAACCGTAGTAGCCATAATTTTTGTAACAGAGGCTAAATCGTAGATGGTTTCAGGATATACTACTTCACTACTATCATAGGTAAAATATCCAAAGGCTTTTTCAAAGGCAATCTTTCCATCTTTTGCAACAAGTACTACGCCTCCCGGAATTGCTTGTTTTTTAATCGCATCGTTTACAATAGAATCAATAACCAATAATTTTTCCTGGTTGAATCCAAGATCAGTAGCCGGGGCAGCATTTAATATTCTTTTTGAAACTACCCCCGACCCAAATTGAAACGATTCACAAACAGTAACCGGAAGTTTACCTTTTGCAAACAGCCTGCCATTTAATATATCCGCCGCGGTAGTTTGTGTAATGGCATCATCTTCATAACAAGCCACCAAAACTTTTGCCTGGCAATAATTTTTTAGTGCATATGGATTGCCAAAAATAAATGTGAGGCACTGCTGCTGCTGTTGTAACTGCAATACTAAATTTTGAGCAGCAACGCTGATTCCAAAATTATTGGCAGACTTACGACTGTAATTATGAACTCCTATTACCACTACATCATACTCTTCTTTTAAGTATTGCAGCAACTGGCTTGCTTTTGCAGCCGATTGCTTATAATCGAAATAATAAACATGTGCATCATAATCCATCCGCAATTGCCGGGCAAACGCATTGTCTTTAGAAATACCCACACCAATATACGCCACTCGCTTTCCTTTAACCAACGGGAAATAAGCAGGGTTATCATTACGCAATAGAGTCAGCGCATTCTCAGCTACAAGTCGCGTAGTTTCATCAATCGAACTATTTAGTTCTTTTGTAAGTTGAAACATATTTACCGGCGACCAATTTGCCAATCCATATTGATGCTTTACATAGAGAACCCGTTTAACGTGTATGTCAATATCTTCCCATGTTAGCTTGTTCCTTTTTATCGCTTCTTTAATTTTTTTGATACTTCCAGGAATATCTCCGGGCAAACATAGCATATCATTCCCTGCAATTACTGCCTGTGCAGAAGCTTCACCATCCGGATAATATTTTTTGAGGGCCTGCATTTCCAGTGCATCCGTAAACGTGAGACCTTTAAACCCCATTTCGTTCCGCAATAATTTTGTGATTGCATTATAAGAAATGGAAGTAGGCCTGTTTGCTGTATTGTCTATAATAGGTACCTGTAAGTGTGCTACCATCACACTGCTTATTCCTGCATCAATGGCTTTTTTAAAAGGATATAATTCAAGTGAATCGAGCTGGGCCTTTGATTTATTGATAACCGGTAGATCGAAATGGGAATCTACGTCCACATCTCCATGACCAGGAAAATGTTTAGCGCAGGCCATTACTCCTGCATCCTGTAGTCCTTTCATATATTGTATTCCTAAAGAAGCTACTTTATATTTATCTTCTCCAAAGGAACGATCATTAATCACCGGGTTGTTAGGATTATTATTTATATCCATCACCGGTCCATAGTTTACCTGTATTCCAATACGCCTGCATTGTTCACCAATTACTTTTCCATACCGGTAGGCAATAGACGCATCTTGTACGGCACCTACCATCATAGGCCTTGGTAATGAACGAACACTATCCATCCGCATTCCCAATCCCCATTCGCCATCAATCGTTACCAATAACGGTGTTTTTGAAAATTGCTGAAATCTATTAATACGCTGAGCATGTTGTTGTGGCCCGCCTTGAAACAAACAAATACCACCCACCCTATATTTACGAATAGCCAATTCCACTTCCCTGTCATAAAAAATTCCACTCATTGAACCTGGTGCGGATGGAGCAGATGTTCTTACTATAAACAATTGGGTGATCTTATCATCCTTGCTAAAAGTGTTAAACACACTATCTACCCATTGATCGGCCGAAAGGGTGGATGACCATTGTGCATTACTGACTATACTAACAAAAAAAGAGGCAATTAAAAAAATACTTCTATTCATATTCAACGTATAAGGGGTTAGATTCAGCTTACAAATTAAGAAGATTCTTTTTGCTATGGAGGTAAAATAACATTTCCAAAGTTGTAGCTATTAAATAACCGATTTCCCTACACGCTGGTTTCCTCGTAAATTTGCCGTCCCGCAAAATCGGGATAAATTTTAGCCGTTGCCAGATATCATTCAATTATTATCGGATCATATTGCCAACCAGATAGCAGCCGGTGAGGTAATACAGCGCCCTGCTAGCGCAGTAAAAGAACTATTGGAAAATGCTGTTGACGCAGGTGCAACAGAAATCAAACTATTGGTAAATGATGCGGGTAAAGCATTGTTGCAAGTAATCGACAACGGCAAAGGTATGAGTGAAATGGACGCGCGTATGTGTTTTGAACGACATGCTACTTCAAAGATTGCTTCTATTGATGATCTTTTTCGGATACGCACGATGGGTTTTAGAGGGGAAGCACTTGCTTCTATCGCCGCCGTAGCACAGGTAGAACTAAAAACAAAAAAGGCTGGTGACGAAATAGGGACATATATTGAAATCGATAATAGCATCGTAAAAAAGCAAGAGCCTATTGCTGCCGCGAATGGTACCAGCATTGCCATGAAAAATCTTTTTTTCAATGTACCTGCCCGCCGTAATTTTTTGAAAAGTAATGCGGCTGAAATGAGGCATATTATTGATGAGTTCCTACGGGTAGCATTGGCATTTCCCGAAATACTCTTTTCACTTACAAATAACGGTCAACAAGTTTTTCATTTAGAAAAAGGATCTTTAAAACAACGTATTGTTCAGATTTTTGGAGCTTCTTACAATGCCAAACTGGTAACAGTACAGGAAAAAACAGACTATCTAACGATTTATGGATTTATTGGTAAACCTGAAGCGGCAAAAAAAACAAGGGGAGATCAATATTTTTTTGTCAATAACCGTTTTATCCGAAGTGCTTATCTCAACCATGCGGTGATGAGCGCTTACCAGCAAATGATTCCTTCAGATAGTTTTCCATTATATGTGTTGTTTATAGACCTCGATCCTGCACAGTTAGATATTAATGTGCACCCTACCAAACAGGAAATAAAATTTGAAGATGAAAAAATTGTTTATGCTTTTGTGCAGTCGGCCATTAAACATGCCCTTGCACAATTCAGCGTAACACCCACTCTTGAATTTGATCTCGATCCATCGATTCAGCAACTTGATGCCGTTACTAAACCATTTACGAACGAGCTGCAGGCAGCCGCAACTTCTTCTGATATTTTTAAAAATTTTACTCAAAAATTTCAGGCACATACGCTTTCGCCCGATGGTAAAAGTGAGTTGCAACGTTGGAATAAGGTTAATGCCAGTGAGCAAACGGAATACCGAATACAGCATCAAGAGGGATTTGAATCGTTGATTGATCAATTGAAGAAAGAGGACCCCGGCAGTGATCCTTCCAATATTCAATATTCGCAATCGGTAAACTATGGACTTGAGTTATTAGTGAATGATCATACTGATTTTATTCAGTTGCATAATTGCTTTATACTTGTACCTACTACTCGCGGATTTATATTATTGAATCAGCAACTGGCACATGAACGTGTTTTATACGAACGTTTCACCGCTTCATTTTCAGGAAAAGCTATTGCCACCCAGCGAAGTTTATTTCCGGTTACACTTAGCTTGTCGCCGCAGGATGCAGTACTGCTTACTGAATTAAAAGCTGACCTGGATGAACTTGGTTATATGATTGAACCTTTTGGTAAGGATACTTTTGTAATACAGGGAACGCCTGCAGATATGCACCAGGGTAATGAAAAAATAACGATAGAAAATTTACTGGAACAATTCAAACACTTTAGTAATGAATTAAAATTTTCTCCCCGCGAAAAAATTATACGATCCCTGGCATGGCAACAGGCTATTAAAACCGGGAATTCGCTCACCCAAAAAGAAATGAAATCGCTGGTAGCAAATTTATTTGAATGTAAACAACCCAATATAACGGCGGGAGGTAATCCAACTTATATAGAATTTAAAAAAGACTACCTGGATAAGCTATTTAGCCGATAGTTGTTTAGGTAGAGTGAACAGGAAACGTAGAGCACCCAGATTGCTATCCTTTTCAATTACTTCAGGTTCTGGACAATTGAATTCTGTGTATCACTCATTTTTTTAAGTATATTACTAAGCATAGCCATAAACTTTGACCGGCGGTCCATCATCATCTGTAACCGCAATGCGGTTGTTTCCGACATTTCATTCATACTATCCATTTTCTTTTTTAAGTCTCCTTGTGTTTTAGCCAATGCTTCAAAATCAGATTGCAACTGTTGTTGGCGCGTTTGAATTGCATTCATCTGAATTTCTAATTCATTCATTTGCGAAACCAGGGCAGATTCATCAGTACCCGCAGCAGGAACTATTTTTATCTTTTGCAATTGCTGGATGATTGGCTTTGCAGTAATCACTCTTTGTTGAGCAATTCCACCCAATGAAAAGAAAAGGCCAGCTATGATAGCAAGTATTAATTTCATATACCGAATTTTAGAATAACTATTAAATAGAATAATCTACCTGCCCGCAAGAAGGCCCGTTTTTTTTCGCTTCTTATCTTCCCATAAATTATATCGTAAATAAAACTGCATCGATTTATTCTTATCAGTAAAGAGTGGTGATGTATTGCTTACCCGGATACTTATGTAATTACTTAATGCCTGGTTATAACGAAGACCTACGGTAAAACGGTGCCAGTAATAATTTGCATCCATCATTAATCTAAATTCATTTCCGTTGAGAGATCCGGAAATAGAATCGTTTTTGAATTTATTGAAATTTTGATAAATAAGTGTATCCCGCGAAGAAGGCCCTAAGGAATTATACCCTCTTTGTTCATACATCGCAATGCCACTTAATAAGGAAGAGAATTGCATACCAGTACCAAGATAGAAATTTTTAAACGGACTGTAATGAACTCCAATCGGCAAATTGAAATAAAATAATTTTCTTGCAAATACTGAATTGGTAATGTACCGGAAGCTGCTGGCTGTTCCGGGAATTTCAAATTTGTTTTGAGATACTAATGCGGGCTGAATATACTGTGGGCTTACAAATTGTATTTCTGCCTGCACATAACTTTTTTGATTGATATGATATTGAAAATGGGGTACAGGTAAATAGTCGAGTGCTGTATTAGCACCTCCCGTAAAATTATAAGCAACTACTTTTTGATCGCTTAGTGGAAAAGCTAACGGCAATGAAAGCCCTACCACAAAATTCTTATTGTCACCTGTTCCAACTACTCTATTCTTCAATGCTTTTACCCGATCGGTATTTGATTTAAACCTTGTTCGTACAATGGCCTCGTAGGGTATTGTAGTTAATTGAGCAGTATAATTACTGTTCAGGGAATCTTTAACAATTGAACTTGGGCTTATAACACTTTTGGTTAAATTATTTATTGACTGTTTTACCAAAGAAAATTTTATTGTTTCTTCTTGAGTACTGGATTCGGGGAGTCTTTTTTCTACAACTGTATTTTTGATCGTGCTTTTGCGAGTGTCCGCCCCTTTCGCATGCGGGTTATAAACAACGGGGCGAATAGAGTTGTCGATTGATTCTTTACTCTTCGTATCCTTTATAAGTCGATTCTTCTTAATTCCTTTGCTAACTAAGTCACCTTTATTTTTACGAACCAGTTTCAGATTATTTATTGAAGTACCAACTGAATTGTCAGTCAATGTTTTTTTAGGAACAGAAGTTTTTATATTTCCCTTGTCTGCAATAACCGTCGTTATTTCTTTTTTACTATTTTTTAGGGCTGCATTATTTTTAGCAAGGTTCTTTGTAGTTTTTGATTCAGTAATTTTTTCATCCTTAGTTTTATTCTCTTCCAATGTTGAAAAAGTTGAGGCAGTTGATTTGGAGGTGGCTAATTTATTTGACGCTGTTGCTTTATCGTTTCCTGTTTTAGCTGTCTCCATTGAATTTTCACTATTCATTTCCGGTAAAGAGACAGAAGGTTTAATAATCGTTTCTTCTTTGCTGTTAGTAGAAGTAGTGCCTGCAGCAGCGGGCAATTTTTCGTATTTATTCTTTGTTACATATAAACTACCAGCCAGGGTTCCGGTAATGAGAATGCCTGCCACAATACCAAACATCCACCAGGGGCCCGGCCTTTTTTTACCAGCACCCACTTCGGGCATTTCACGATTCAGCAATGCCTTCATTTGTGGCCAGTGCTGGCTGGCATCACCTGGCTGGGTAAGCTTTTCTAACTTTTCTGCCAGGTGTTTTTCGTATAGTTGTTTTTCGTTCATCCCTTTACACTTGCAAGGTTTGTAATAATAATTGCAATTGCCTTCTGGCTTCACTTAAGTGCCATTTGCTGGTACCTTCACTTATGCCAATCAGCGTTGCTATTTCCCTATGATTATACCCTTCAATCACATATAAGTTAAAAACTGTTTGTGTGGCTGGTGATAACTGCTGAACCAATTGTAACAATTCCTTTGCTGATAATCGTTGTACCGCCACTGCATCAATAACAGGATCATCTGCCTTTTCCAATTCAACTGTTTTAAACCGGCTTCGCTGTCTTATAAAATCAATTGCTGTATTCACTACAATCTTTCGTATCCAGGTATAAAGCGATGCTTTACTGGTATCATACGTGTGCATCTTTTTATAAACTTTCAAAAAACCATTGTGCAACACTTCTATTGCATCTTCTTCATTACGGGTATACCTTAGACATATAGAAGCCATAGGCCCATAAAACCGCTGATATAGCTGTTCCTGGGCCTTACGGTTGTTGTTAATACATCCGGTTATAAGCTCAATATCGGCAGGTGGTTGCGTCAATACGCTTCCATATTTTTATATTTTCTGATGCCTGGCCCATCGTACCTGATTTCCATAAACTAGCCGAAACAGGTTTTGACCATGTTTCCAATTTTCAACGGGCATCTGAATACTAATATTGCCTCTAAAACCACCCCATTGCTAAATCAATTCATTTATTAGCACAATACTGTTTTATATATCCGTTCGCATTGATATTATAAAGGCATACGGTATACCAGTCGGCCAACGGAAATATAAAAGTAGCATTGTTCTCGTTGAGAATGAAGCATAGGGAAGTTCATTATAGTGCCTGCCTTACTAATTTTCCTGCAAAAGCCTAATTCGTTCCTACCTTATCTATAGACATACGTTCGACCCTATAATAACCGTTGGGAAAAAGTTAAAAAAGGGACAGAAACCTCCTATCTTAAAGCTAGCCCTTGGTTCACTTCTTTTTCAATAAATTTTTTGAATGCCATAATTGGTACCTTAAAAAAAATTGAATGGCCGTATTTTTTTCCTGTTGTAATCGACCGCCGGGTAGTGTAAATTTTATATAAGGTTGCAGGCCAAAACTATACCTTGCTCCAAAGGTAAATTTCTTCCACTGGTATTGGGTTTCCAGCATTCCCTGAAAAAAAGACCTTGAAAAAACACTGTTTCCTGAATCGGTGATAATCTCTTTACGAATAAGACTATCATTTAACGTAATTAAGTTTCGCTTCAAAACCTGCTGTTCCGATACGGCCCCCTTAAACCTATTCCAGGTTAGTCCGGCACCTACCGACCAGTTTGGCAATACATAATAATTAAAGCTTACTGGCAACTGATGATAAAAAGTTTTTTTGAGTTGAACAGATGTAATCGTAGTTGTATTGGAAATAGTATCTTTTAAAAATTGTTGCGCATATACAAATTGTTTAGTGTACTGGGGAGCACCATACCTGAATTCGGCTTGTATGAACCATTTTTCTTTTTTACTAAACCGGATATATAGGGAGGGAATATAATCAGCCAAATTTCCTTTACGACCCAGTGCGCTATAAGTAGTAAAATTTTGCCCGGCAATTGGTAGTTGTTGATTTAAGGCCAGTCCGCCAGAAAAGAAATAGGTTCTGTCTTTTAAAGAATCTCTAGTGGGTTTAGTTATAGTTATCTGCTTGGTTATCGATTTTGAAATACTTTTTATTGAATCTTTTCTTTCCACTGAATCATTGCTTTCTTTATAAGCTTGGGTGGTATCAACCATTAGCAATTCGTTTTTGCTCATTGCTTCATCCTGATTATCCTTTCTTATTCCTTTCTTGCTTTTATCCAGGTCATTTCTTTGAGAGTTAGGATTAGAAATTATTTTATCCTTTAATGAAGCCTGTTTGATTTTTATTTTTGGAAAATGAATTGCTTTTGTTATACGAGATACTTTATTATTTATAGTTACTATTTTTGGGGATTGATTTATTATGATTAATTCTGATTCTTCTTTTTCTTTTTTTGTTGCATTCTTTTTCTCCCTATTGTGATAATTATTTTCTGGTATACTTGAAAAAACTGGCCGGATAGTACTTGAAATAAGATTTGTATCTTTTGTGATAACCGGTTTTTTTTCCAATACTGGTTTAATAATTGTTTCTTTATGGTCATCCTTTTTCTTAACCGAAAGAAACCACCAACCGCCGGCAACTAAACCTACCAATAATAGTATCCATATTCCGCAGCCTCGTCGCCACCAGGCAATAACCTTATCGTCATCTTCTTCTTTTAAACGGCGTTCCATATCTTTCCAGCAGTCATCCTCCATTGGTAGAGGAAGGTCGTGCCAATGCTGATGCAGATTTTCTTCGTATGGTAAACGCTCGTTCATGTATGTGATTACCGTTTATTAATTAGTGCTTGCAAAATTCTTCTGGCCTCGCATAAATGCCATTTACTGGTATTATCACTGATGCCTAATAGTGAGCCAATTTCTTTATGACTATACCCCTCCATCACATACAAATTAAATACTGCCTGGGTGGAGGGAGGTAATTGTCTAACCAATTGTAATATATCCGCTGAAGACATTTTTGTAAACACGGCTGGCTCTATACTAATATCAATCCCCTGATCTAATTCTTTCCAATCGGCCCGTGTTGTGTTTGATTTAATAAAACTCAAACAACTATTAATAATTATGGTGCGCATCCAGGTATATAAGGCTGCCTTTTTTGAATCATACTTCTCAATATTTTTAAATACTTTATAAAAACCAGTATTTAAAACATCCATGGCATCGGTTTCATTTCGGGTATACCGCACACATAATGTCATCATGGCCCTGAAATAGCTTCTATACAACAGTTCCTGTGCCTTGCGGTCCTTATTTCTGCAACCGTTAATAATCTCTTCTATGTTTTCATCACCGTTAAACAAACAATTTTCAGTTTTGAATTTCAACTATCGTCTTAATCGAAATGTACAATTGATTGTTTTTACAATAGGAATTGCTGTTGCAGAATCTCTGTATTGACCTGAAAAATTTCCCTCATAAAAACCACCCTGGCTTATTGGATAATTTGTGATATTTACTGTAAACGGATTAATAATACCACTTGAATAGCCGTTAACTGCAAGGGCAGTTAGTTGATAAGTCCCTGGCGCTTCGTTATTATTATAACTGAAACGAACGCCAGAAACATTATTTGTATTAAATCCGTACACATAAGTAGTTAAAGAAAACTGCACTTGTTGTGCCGGATAAGAAAAAATAGTAATTGAATCATTTACAGGTCGAGTAATATTATCAATAGAATAATTGACATACTGCGCGGCAGAAACACCGCAAGCTATAATGTTTCCAACATTCATAAGAGGAGATACAAGTGTAAGATTTGTTAACGAAGTTTGTTGCAAATCTTCATTATTAACTCCTGTAATATCAACGAAATTACCGGATGAATTACATTTCATAAGACTTATAGAAAACTCACCAGTTGAATTGCAAGAAACATAACGGGGCCAGTTTTCGTTATAAACAATTACATATCCATTACTAACCGGAGCTCCGTTACAACTTAACAAACTTCCTTTAACAGTTGTTGAAAATGTATGATCATCAATTGTTATTACCCCCATGTTTGTATCCTGTTGAAAAGGCCCGATACTAATAGAGTCAACTGCCATATTACATGGATCCCAAATAATCAATTTTAATGGTTCATTTTGTGGTACCAAACCATTAACCTGTCCGAGTGAATCAGTATATCCATGGGCAAATCCACGAATTGCACCCAGACGTTCAAGTACAACCGGTACATACATGAGTGGGTCGCCGGATTTATTTTTTAACGTAAGAGAAATATTCACTGTATTGGCACTAACGTCACAATTCCAAAAGGAGAAATGCTTTACAGTACCTGTATAACTATTTCCGATTTTGATGGCTTTTCCCTCTTCTTTCCAAATACCTGTTGCCTCCTCTATAAACCACATACTGATGGTAGATGGAGCTGTTGATCGAATCGAAGCAGGTATCAAAGAAGATAAAGTAGCGGTTTTACCTTCAGCAATTTGTAATTTTTCTCCGGAGGTTGATTCCAATTCTACGGCTAACATTCCGTAGGAAGTAAGCAATACTCTTTTTTTAGTAAGGTCATCTGCCATCAACGATCCGGGAATTTTTCGATAAATATCTTTAGCAGTCGGATCTATATAATTCGCATATACCTGTATGTTTCCATCATAATTCATTCCTCCTACCTTAACCACACTGTTGGCCGGCAATTCGATACTGCTTCCATTAGAAAGCGTTACTATACCTCCTGTTGCAGAAATAGTTCCAATCAGCGATTTTTTTATCAATTTAATGGAAACCCTATTGGCTCCCGAACTTACCTTGAATGTTCTATAAGATTTGAAGTATCCCATTTTCTCGGCAATAACCAACGATGCATTTTTATCAACCAACGCATTATTGATTCGGAAATATCCTTTGTCATTGGTAGTAGTTGTTTTAGTACCAACTTTAATAACCACTCCCATAGCTGGTGCTTCATTTTCATCAACGATAGTACCCAATACAGTGGCTATTACCGGAGACTTAATGCTGTTCGTTCCGGTGCCTGAAAACTCATTACTCTGTTCTTTATGGCACTTAATAAAAAATAGGGAAATCATTAAACAGACAATGGGAAACAATAGCTTTCTCATAATATACCTTTTTGAAGCATATATCACGGAAAGAAGACAAAGGTTGGGTAATGGAAGCTATTTATTTAAATCCGGGAGCGAACCTTCCTTAAAAACTGCTCAATCAGGTTTCGGACTGTGATAGAAGAAGTGCGATGATTATTAATTAACACAGAAAATAAAAGTAATTTTCCCTTTTGGGTATATAAGTAACCGCTTAATGCTATTACACCACTTAAAGATCCTGTTTTGGTATATATAAACCCGCTATCCTCTTTGTAATACTTACCCAGGGTTCCGATACCTCCGGTTGAAAATATTTTTTTTATCCGTTCCATTCCAAATTCATTCTGCATCTTATTCAGAATTGTTACAAAATCCTGCGGGGTAAATAAATTATACCTGCTCAAGCCACTTCCATCCGCCCAGCCAGGTTTTTGGGGGAGATCACTCAATGACGTCTTTAAAAGTGTATCAATTATTTTATCCTCATTCATCAACCCCAATTTCTCATTACTAACCATCAGCAGTAACTGCTCTGCAAAAAAGTTATCGCTTCGATGCATCATAGGTTTTAGAACAGCATCTGTTGATTGGGAAAAAATAGTAGTGAGCCGGGAGCCGCGAGTTAGCAGACCTTCCATTTTTGAAATTTCTTTACCGAGTGTATCTTTTAATAATTCCAGCGCCGATTGAATTCCGTTCGTTACAAAAGGCACTTCCTGTACTTTCTTATTTTCTTTGCCTTCGGTAATAATATAAACATTCTCGTTTATTTCTCTTTGTACATAAAAATTTGTGGATGTAGTATCGGGATTAAAACGAACTTTCCAATTCACCTCGGGCATAGAATAAATAAACGCCGATTGATCGAAATGGGTACTATCTGCGCGCTCCTGCACCCAGGTAAGTATATTTCCATAAACAGGTAATGCACTTCGTTCAGCACTATAATAATAGTTATAATCGCCCCAGCTCCACCCTGCCCCCAATGCATCCGTTTGCCAATTTTTATCATTTATAAAAATTGGCCTCTCTTGTTTTTTGAGAAAATCAATAACAGGTTGTTTAATAAAATCAGCATGCAGCAATGAAGGATCCCCCGTAGGAAACAATTCGATTGCTTTCTCAGTTTCCCTGTATTTTATTCCCGGTAAACTATCTCCCAGGTATTTCATTGCCACATAACAGGTAACAATTTTTATGTTGGAAGCAGGTACAAAATAATTTTCTCCATTATAATTATATAAATATCTATTTGAAGATGGGTCGTAAACTGATATGCCAATATGTGCATGTTTTAACGACGAATCGGAAAGCAGTATTTTTTTAGCACTAAGGCTAAGTTGATGTTGTACAGAGCAGGAACTAACGGAAGCGAACAGCGTAAAAAGAAGAATCGACAATGAGAAATTAACAAGTAATCGATTCGCTGGTAGTCGGTTGATCATTTTATAAAAGTGAGAAGTTATTACTGCTATCTTAGTTTAGTGATCAGCTTCGCTCCTGGGCCCTTAACCATCGCTCGGGTATTTCATTACTACTGGCCAATAAATAATCTTTATACGAACAGGCTATAAACTTATGATCGGGCAATTGCATCCACCATCGGCCGGTTTTTTTGCTTTGCAGAAAAGTAGTGGCTACTTCTGCAAATGCTGTATGGTATTCATTAAAGGAATCTTTTTCATCGAGCTTAGATTCCCGGCGCCCCTTACTTCTTCCATCCATCAAATACCATAACATATGACTGATCTGTTTAGCCGCCAACTGATCTTTATCGTGTTCGGGAATATATCCATAAATACCAATGGTATTTATATTTGGGCTTAACCCTGCATAACGCATAAGCGTACATGCTTCTTCTCCGTTAAATCCATTTGGAGAAATATTTAATGAAGGTGCATAGGCATAGGCAATGGCCGAAAGATCAAAACTAAATAGTTGACAGTTTCGTATAACCGGTTCCATTTCATCAATACTTTCCTTTACATTTCCTACCCGGTAGCAATCAAATCGCAATTTATCCATCGTTTCAAGCATGCGCGGATGAACATAATAACTTTGAAATCCGATATGATTGTAATGCCGAACAAAATTAGGTTCGCCGGTTAGCATCTCCATTAAAAAATTCTCACTTCGATTAAGCGAATCAAGATTAAGATCAATCAATGCATCTACACAAACCGCTTCAATTACTTTTTTCCGATCGCCATAAGAATAATATTGTGCCAACGTAAGATCGTGAGATCCTCCTAATATGATTACCGTTTTTCCAACAGACGTTAACTCGCTTACGATGGTTTTTAATGCTGCATAGGTATCGTTCAATTCAGCACCTCGTTTTATATTCCCTATATCTGCTAACCGGATATCATTGTGCCAATAGTAGGTGGAATAAAATTGATTTCGAATGATATCGGGTGCATTGTTTTCTGAAAATAGTTGCCAGCTTCCCCGGGTTTCATTGCAACCTACTATTATAATATCGGATTCATCAAGGTCGGGAAACTCCTCCTCATGCGCCAGTACTTTGGTGCCGATCTGTCCATCTTTATATCCCCGGTCGTTCGATAATTGATATAAACTTATTGGATCCAGAAAATCTGTAAGGTTTTGCCATTCACTCATGCAATGCAAGTTATAGGTAATGATTCAACCATAGAGCGAGCTTTTAATAACAGATGTGGATAGAGCAGGGTGTTCAGAGTTCAGAGGCTGTAGTCGAAAGTTCAGAGTCCGTAGTCCGGAGAATATGACTCCCAACTCTGAACTTACGGCTACTGACTAATTATTATCTTCGCAGCATGGATCAATTGTTACAGCAAATAGAAAATTACAAGCAGGAAATAAGTTCTATTCCATCTAATGGAGCAGAATCGTTGGAAGCCTACCGCATTAAATTCCTGGGCACCAAGGGTATTGTAAAAAACCTGATGGGAGAGATGAAAAATGTACCTGTAGATAAGAAAAAGGAATTTGGACAATTACTCAACGAATTCAAACAATTTGCAGAAGCTAAATACGAAAACTGGAAAGAACAATTGGGCAGTACACAAACTACCGAAGGTCCTGCCACTGACCTAAGTTTACCCGGTGATCTATTACCATTGGGTAGCCGTCATCCGATTAGCTTAATGCAAAATCATATTATTTCTATTTTTCAGCGATTGGGGTTTTCTGTTTCGGAAGGACCAGAAATTGAAGACGATTTTCACAACTTTACTGCATTAAATCTTCCCGAACATCATCCGGCACGTGATATGCAGGATACTTTTTATATCCAGCAAAATCCAGATTGGTTACTTCGCACTCATACCAGTAATATTCAGATTCGCGAAATGGAAAAAGGAATATTACCGTTGCGAATTATTTGTCCGGGCCGTGTATATCGTAACGAAACCATCAGTGCACGCTCTCATTGTTTCTTTCATCAGGTAGAGGGATTGTATATTGATGAAAATGTTTCCTTCGCTGATTTGAAACAGACTCTTTATTATTTTGTTCAGGAAATGTATGGCCAGCATGTAAAAATTCGTTTTCGTCCTTCTTATTTTCCATTCACAGAGCCGAGTGCTGAAATGGATATCAGTTGTCAAATTTGCGGCGGAAGCGGATGTTCGATCTGTAAACGTACAGGTTGGTTAGAAATTTTAGGTTGTGGAATGATTCATCCTAATGTACTCACCAATTGCGGTATTGATCCTGAAAAGTATACAGGATTTGCATTTGGTATGGGTATTGAACGACCTGCCTTATTAAAATATGGTATTACAGATATAAGATTATTCAGTGAAAATGATGTGAGGTTTTTAAGGCAGTTTACTTCCGCCACCTAAAGAGTTTAAGAAGAAAAGAGAACAAAAGAGAAAGGAGGAAGAAAGAGTACTACAAAATATATATTCAAACTCAACTTATTCTTTCTCTTTGATCTCTTTTCTCTTTCTGCTCTTAGCTTTTTTAGCAAAGAGGTTAATGAGGAAGGAGGAAGAAAGAGGACTACTAAATAATTATTCAACCCTCGATTGTTTTTTCTCCTTGATCTCTTTTCTCCTTCTGCTATTTTTCTCCTTTGTCTCTTTTCTCCTTCAGCTCTTAGCATTCTTAGCAATGAGGTTAAAGAGAAAGGAGGAAGAAAGAAAATTTCAAAATAAATATTCAGAACTCAATCGCTTTTTCTCCTTGATCTCTTTTCTCTTTCTGCTCTTAGCTTTTTTAGCAAAGAGGTTAATGAGGAAGGAGGAAGAAAGAGAATGACATAAAACGCTTCAAGCTCCGATTATTTTTCTCCTTGATCTCTTTTCTCTTTCTGCTCTTAGTATTTCAACTATTCTAATCTCCATCGTTTTTCTCTTTTACGTCATAGCATCGCTCAACCATTATACCTGTTTTATAATCATCTGAAAAAAATGTTTCTTATAAGTTTCTGAAATCGGAATCTCGTTATCCTGAATTCGTATAAGGTTTCGTTCAATGGTGTCAATCTTATCAATAGAAACCATATAGGATTTATGAACCCGGCAAATGATGTGCTCCGGTATTTCGCTTTCAAGTTCTCTAAAGGTTTGAAGGGTCATAATTTTTTTAGTACTAGTATGAATTTTTCGATAATCGCGCATGCCTTCAATAAAAAGTATTTCAGAAAATGAAATTTTTTCCAGCCGGTAGGCGGTTTTAATAAAAACAAAATTCTTTTCAGTGGTTAATTCCTTTTTGCTGAGGTTTTCCTGCGCACGGGTAACAGCCTGCACAAAACGCTCAAAAGTGTAAGGCTTCAATAAATAATCGGTTACATTCAATTCAAAGCCCTTTAGCGCATATTCATTATAGGCAGTAGTTATAATAATTTCAGAGGAATGCCTGGCCGATTCCAACAGTTGAATTCCCGAGAATTCTCCAATATTAATATCGAGAAAAATAAGGTCTACCACATTCAATTGTAAGAATACGAGGGCGTCTACCCCATTTTCGAATTGTGCAACTAATTTAAGGAATGGAAGTTTTTGAATGAATCCCTTCACACGCTCCGTTGCCAGCGGCTCATCTTCTATTACTATGCATTTAATTTTCATTCAGGCTAAGTATTAATGAAACTTTGTAATAACCACCTTCCTGGCTAACAGTTAGTTCATGTTTACCGGGATATAAAAGATTCAGTCGTTTTTGAATCAATTCATTTCCGAGACCGCTTTCCTCAGGTTTTATTTTTCCAGTTTGTGAAAATAAATTTTCGCAATAAAAGCCAATACGATGTTGTTTAATATCAAATTGAATTTTTACTGCGTCGGTTAATTTTTTATGTTCAGCATATTTAAAAGCGTTTTCAATGAATGGTATAAATAATAGTGGTTCAATCATTATATTACCGAAATCGCCACCTACTATATAATTTATATAATTTTGCGCCGATGTTCTGATTCGTTGCAATTCAATATACTTTTCAATATACGCCAGTTCTTTTGAAAGGGGAATCTGGTCCGATTTAGTTTCATACAACATAAACCGCATGATATCGGATAGTTTATTCAGGTAAGCAGAAGCTTTTACAGCATCTTTTTCAATCAACACATCGATATTATTTAATGTGTTAAATAAGAAATGTGGATTGATTTGCGATTTTATCAGTGCCAGTTCGATCTCGTAATTTTTTCTTTTAAGTTCTTCTTTAAGCCTGATATCACCATACCAGGTTATAAATCCTTTCATCACCAACCCAATTATTCCGTTGATAAGTGCAAGCATCGCCAAAAAAATAATCATCGCTATCCGCTCGAACCAATCTTCTGTTACACCCCATCCATTTTTAAATGGAAATGATAAAATAAGAATAGGTAAGGCGCCGCAACTAATAACGGTCAGTAATCCCCAGGCTGATAAACTAATCAGTTTTCGTTGATTTAAAAAACGAGAAAAAAGAATAGAATAAAAAGTATAAAAACCAAACGCACTGGGCAAAAGAGTAACAATACCCAAAGGGCTTGAAAAAAACAGTTGGCCTAATACTGAAAAAGACTGGTGCTTTGTGCTATTTGCCATTGCCATTAAAAAAGTGACGATAAGTAATATATACAAGGCCCAATATCCAATATGCAATAATATAATGGCAGATTTTTTCATAGCGGAAATAAGTCGAATGCCTTTTATAAATAGAGAATGGTTAATAAGTTACCCTTTTTCTCTTCGGTTAATATAAAGAAAATAGCTCGCAACGGAAAACAGCAAGAAATAACCAATTGCCCAAAAATGAATATTGATCGATTGATTTGCAAATATTTTCTTTCCTAAAAAATTATAGGTGCAATAGCTGTAAGGTATCAAGTACCCGTACTTCCACGATATGCCAATCATAGATGCCACCAGCAACGAAAGCCCAACCCCAATAGGCACCATGAAATTTTTAAATTGAAGACTTATTAAATACTGCAAAGCAATAATTGGAAGGCAATCGATAAAAAATTTTAGGTTCCCTTTTAGAAACAGCAATAAAGGAATGGATTGCACCGGGAACGGAATTCTCTTTATGATCAACGCAGGCAACATACCTATCACTAAAATACCCAAATTGAAAAGCAGGAAGAATTGGACCATCATTACAACAATAACTGAAAGTTTAGCAAAAAATAAAGTTGTGAATGTTTGTGGGGTAGCATGAATTTGCTTCCAGGTATTATTTCTAAATTCCAGTTGAGTAATCAGGCTGGTAGCCAGGATGACTCCCATTGGCAATAAAAACAATCCCATAAATTGCCAGCATCGGTTATATAGAGTTTCCCAAAGTGATGCGGAACTATTTTCAGCAACTGTTTTAGTGATATCAGTAAAGCGGGCAATTAGCATTATTGCCGGAATAAAAAATCCACCGATAACAGTTAACCAGGAAGCGGCACTTTTCTTTTTCTTCAGCCATTCGCTTTGAAAACTATGTACAAAATCAATAATCATTATTATTTATTTACTAATTCAACGAATACAGATTCGAGATCATTTTTGCCAACCCCAATTCCGTACACTTCTATTCCCGCATTTACCAATTGCTTATTGATCGCTGCAATAGTATGTTTAGGTACTATCGGCAATACAATTTTTTCCTTATCTATACTGGCATCCAGTTGCAGGCTCAATAAAATTTGCAGCGCTTTTGCAGGTTCGTTTGTATCGAGTACAATGCAGGATGCTTCCTGCTGTTTATTGATTAAATCGGTTAATGTTCCCTGAAAGAGAAGTTTTCCCTTATGAATAATTCCTACATCGGTAACCAATTTTTCTATTTCAGCAAGTAAATGACTCGATATTAAAATAGTTGTCCCCTCCTCGTAGTTAAGTTTTCGTAACAGCTCCCGCATTTCAATAATACCGCCTGGATCCAATCCATTCGTGGGTTCATCTAAAATTAATAAGCGTGGGTTATTCAATAATGCGATGGCAATGCTCAAGCGCTGTTTCATTCCCAATGAAAACCGACTTGCTTTTTTATTACCCGTATTGGGAAGATCAACAAGTTTCAATACTTCTTCGATACGATGTTTGGGACATTGGTAAATTTTTTGCAAAACCAATAAATTTTCATTTGCTGTGAGATGACCATAAATTGAAGGGCTTTCAATTAAGGAACCAACTTTTCGAAGAATTTCTATTCGGTTGGCCGCAAAAGGCTTTCCAAATACTTCAATAGTACCTTTTTGCTTCTTCAATAAACCAAGTATTAAGCGAAGGGTAGTTGTTTTACCAGCTCCATTGGGGCCGAGAAATCCGTAAATAGAACCTTCAGGCACCTGCATGTTAATATTGTTCAAGGCAATTTCATTTCCTGAAAAATGATGAGTGAGTTCAGTGGTTGATAAGCAAAACATTTTGTAGTTATATTATCTATTTAAAGGATGACTTAAATCAGGCAACGAAATCAATTAAAATAATCGGGCCGGTAGAACAAAGTAAAAATAGGATAGTCGTTCATCAGTTAATAGTCATTCCTGCAATTATCCAACGATTGTCTGCAAAAGCCCTCTTTCTTTCTGCAAAAAATAACTTCATTGTCTATCCCACGGTTTTTTACTCCCAATAACTACTTTATCTTTATCGTATAATTTAGCCAACAGCGTTATTTATGATTCAAACAATTTGTGTTTGTGGAGCGGGTACAATGGGTAATGGTATTGCACAGCTTTGTGCACAGGCTGGTTTTCATACACTATTATATGATATTGCCCCAATCGTTCTTCAACAAGGCAAAGCAACCATCGAAAAAAATTTGGCTTCTCTTGAATCAAAAAATAAAATAACTGCTTTACAAAAAACAACTTCAATAAGTCTGCTTCATTATATTTCTGAAATAAACGATTGTATTGCCGATATTTTTATTGAGGCTATTGTTGAAAAAGTTACCATTAAAATTGGTTTGCTCAATCAGTTAGCGGAGGTAAATCATAGTGAAGTGATTTTTGCAACCAATACCTCTTCGTTATCTGTTTCAACTATTGCTGCGGGTGTTATGCATCCTTCCCGGGTAGTAGGTATGCATTTTTTTAATCCGGCACCTTTAATGAAGTTAGTAGAAGTAGTAAAAGCTCCTCAAACAAAAAAAGAAGTATTGGATACAGTCATTTCACTCGCTAAACAACTTGGTAAAATACCTGTGGTTTGCAAAGATGCACCCGGGTTTATTGTAAATCATGTGGCCCGACCCTATTACCTCGAAGCCTTGAAGCTGGTTGAGGAGGGAGTAACCACTATTGAAACTATTGATCAGTTGATGGAAGCTTCGGGTTTTAAAATGGGGCCGTTTAAGTTAATGGACCTTATTGGCAACGATATTAATTATGCTGTAAGCTGTTCGGTATATGAACAAATGGGAAATCCTCTCCGGTTAAAACCATCTTTAATTCAACAGCAAAAAGTTACTAATGGAGAATTAGGGAAGAAAACAGGAAAAGGATATTATTTATATAAGTAACCGTTATAAAATAGAAAGATTACTTGTGTTGGAAAAAAGCGGTATTGCTTTATCTTAACAATATCCTGAATAGCAAATACGATAACCTTATTATCTTTGCGAATCATTTTTTCAATCAATCAATCAATTTGTCGAAACAAGTTTTTATAACAGGAGGCACCGGATTTCTCGGATCCTATATTATTAAAGAACTTGTTGAAAAGGGTTATTCGGTAATAGCATTACGGCGTTCTAAAAAAATCCCTGCTTACCTGCCTTCTTTCATTTTTGAAAACGTAGAATGGATTGATGGAGATATTCTCGATGTTGTCATTTTGGAAGAAGCCATGAAGAATGCTAACGCAGTGATACATGCTGCTGCCCATGTTTCGTTTAATAAAAGCGATCGACAAGTAATGTATCAAACAAATATCGAGGGTACTGCTAATGTAGTGAATGCTGCTATTGAAAATAATATTCCCCGGTTTATACATATCAGTTCTGTTGCTGCCGTTGGAAGAACAATTAATGGAGAACTTGTAACAGAAGAAAAAAAATGGGAGGAAAGTTCTACCAATACCCACTATGGGAAAACTAAGTACGGTGGCGAAATGGAAGCATGGCGCGGAATGGGTGAAGGGTTGAGTCTGGTGGTTGTAAATCCGAGTACTGTTATTGGTTATGGTGATTGGAATAATTCGAGCTGCAAATTATTTAAAAATGTTTATGACAGTTTTCCATGGTACAGTAATGGTATCAATGGATTTGTAGATGTTGAAGATGTGGCGAGGGCAATTGTATTACTAATGGAAACGTCCATCAGCAATGAACGATTTATTATTAATGGAGATAACTGGTCGTTCCGTAAATTATTCAATTCAATAGCTGCTGCCTTTGGAAAAAAACAACCCTGGCGCGAAGCCACGCCATTTTTAGGTGAAGTTGCCTGGCGAATAGAATGGATAAAATCTATTTTTTCTGGCAAAAAACCCCTTTTAACAAAAGAGTCTGCAAGAGTTGCACATAGTAAAACTAACTTTAGCAATCGTAAATTACTGGAAGCTCTTCCGGGATTTTCCTTTACTCCTTTAGAAATAAGTATCGAAAAAGCCTGTAAAAAATACCAGAACGCCCTCTAGAAAATTAACTGGCAGAATAGTTGATAGAATACTTTCGCTGCTATTTAAACGTTTTATCCATACATCTAAATTCTATGCAGAAAATAGTCTTCGCCTTTCTATTAACCATAATTGCCTTTAGTACAACGGCACAGGAGAAAAACTTTACGATTCTTGGCAAAGTGACGGACTCTGCTTCCAAAATACCATTGGCAGGTGCATCTGCCTTTTGTCCGAATACTACCTATGGAAGTGTTTCAACCAATGAGGGATTGTTTTTTTTACGATTGCCTGCCGGAGGATATGACCTTGTAATATCGTATACAGGTTATGAAAAAAAACTTTACAGAATAAGTAATAATCAAACAGCAACTGATACTTTATTCATTGAATTGGTAAAACAGGAAAAAGCAATGGAAGAAGTAGCTGTGGTGGCAAGTAATGAAGTAGCAGATGGTTGGGCAAAATATGGAAAATTCTTTTTAGATAATTTTATCGGCAACAGTCCGAATGCACCTCAATGCAAATTACAAAACCCCGAAGCCCTGCACTTCTTTTTTGCAAAAAAAAGGAACCGTTTAAAAGTTACTACTAAAGAAGATTTGATCATCTATAATTATGCGTTGGGCTATACCATCCGTTACCAGTTAGATTCTTTTAACTACGATTACAATACAAATATCAGTCAGTTTACGGGTTACCCTCTTTTTATAGAAATGGATACAACTGTTGAAGCAAAAACACAGTTTATTAAAAACCGTGCAAGAACCTATCTTGGCTCCAGGTTGCATTTCATGCGTTCTTTTTATAATAGTATGGTTACTGAAGAAGGATTTATTGTAGAACAACTCAATAGCGATCCCAAAAAAGGAGTTATTTTAACAGACTTATACAATAACGAACAATACGCTTCTGATAGCGGAGATATCATTGTTGGATGGAAGGGGAAATACCGCGTAAGTTATAAGAGGGTTTTTCCGGATAAAAAATTTCTGGAAGATTTTAAACTTCCTTCAGATACCAGGTACCAGATTACGGTGTTGGATGTTCTCGATGGATTTGTGATTGAACGCAATGGTTATTTTTACGAGCAGTATGATATTATTAATACCGGATACTGGGCCTGGAAAAAATTATCCGAAACACTTCCTTATGATTATGTTTACCAGTAGCAATTAGGTAATATTGTTGAAATAGCAAATACGCTTGCGGGCTATTTACTTCGATACCGTTAGAATAGTAGTGGTTCAATCGTACTATATCTTCCGCTTCATTGTAATGGCATAAATGTTCATTACTGTCCCATCACCTTCTTCCATAACTCAGGTATTCGTTTAACCCATACTAACTCTTTAATTTTTTCTTTTGCTTCTTCGGCGGGAGAGCCGAAATAAATTTTTCCCGGTGGAATAGTACCACGAATTCCGCTTTGTGCATATACAATCACATTATCGCCAATACTCAATGTTTTATTGATACCTACCTGTCCCCATAGCGTAACACCATTTCCAACTTCTACTACACCGGCAATACCAACCTGGGCGGCTATTAAACAATTTTTCCCCAACACTGTATCGTGCCCGATATGAATCATATTATCCATTTTAGTTCCACTTCCAATAATAGTATCATGGGTAACTCCTCTGTCGATGGTGCAACCGGCACCAATTTCAACACCATTATGAATAACTACTCTTCCACAACTTTCCATTCTCCTGTACCAATGATCTCTATCCTTTTTTGAATTGTAATAAAATGCATCTGATCCAATAACTGATCCGGCCTGAATAATTACATCATCACCAATAATACAATGAGATTCGATCGTTACGTTTGGATGAATACGGCAATTTTTACCAATTGCAACATCATTGCCAACAAATACATTGGGAGCGAGATAGGTTCCTTCTCCAATAGTTGCTGAATCACTAATTAATTTAATGGCAGGTATAAATGGCCGAAAATGATGCACAATCTTTTGGTAGGCATCAAAAGGCTGTTCAACAATTAGCAGTGCTTTCCCTTCGGGAGCAATTATTTTTTTATTGATAATTATAAAGCTTGCTGCTGATTGCAAACACTTATCATAATACTTAGGGTGATCCACAAATACAAGATCACCCGGTTCAACTTTGTGTATTTCATTAATTCCGGTAGCATAACTATTGATGTTGCCTGTTAATTCGGCACCAATCAATTCAGCAATCCATGATAATGCAACAGGAGCAGGAAACTTCATATACTGGTAATTTATACAAAAGTAATGAAGGCTGGTTCCCCCGGAATTTATTTTCAAACATCCTGATTAATCTTGTTGTGTTTTTCTTTTTAATTGAACTAATGCGATAGCCAACAACGTGTTCAGAAAAAAAACTACAGATTTTTATTCCCGGATACAATAGAAATTATAGCAAAATACCAATGAGCATTGCAACTTTCAACAAGAATCATCAATGATCTTATTCAAATTGCGACAAAAAAATATACAATGAGTTTGATAGTAATTAATATAAACCGGCTATTTTCCACAACTCATTTACCAAATGTGAATAAATTTTTTAAAATATTCTTTCATATGGTAGAAAATATATTTAATATTGTGTAAGGAAATTTATTTCCTGGTACTTACTAACCCATCCACATATTAAATCTCCCGGTTCTCCGGGAGATTTTGTTTATAGTCAATCTATCTTTTTTTTATACGTTTATTGAATTCTTCATTGGAGAAAACAAGATAATATGAACACCAGCGAACTTCAAACTATTCCTTACTTTGCACCAAATTCAAAATTATTATGCTAAAATCAATGACAGGATTTGGAAGAGCAGAGCAGAA
>JBJXDV010000107.1:0-15724 GCA_046153465.1 Chitinophagaceae bacterium | reverse complement strand
CAATAGTAATGTTTTTGAGTTGGCACTCCAGGGCGATTTTAATTTTTTCAAATTTGTTCCTGGCGATCCCGATCATAGTTTCACGCCTTATGTAACCTTAGGGGTTGGTATTTTCAGTTACGATCCGTATGCCTTTCTTGGTGGGCAAAAATATTTTTTACGTACACTCGGTACCGAGGGGCAGGGTTCTTCAGCAGTAAGCCCTGCACGAACTCCTTATACTACTATGGCCTTTTCAATTCCTTTTGGAGTGGGTGTTAAATATGCACTGAACGACCGTATGAATGTTGGGTTTGAAATAGCCCATCGGTTTACCACAACTGATTATCTTGATGATGTTAGTCAAACCTATGTAGGTGCCGATAAATTTCCGCTTTTACCCGATGGCAATCCTTCACCGGCACAACTATTACAGGATCGCAGTTACGAAACCGGCGAAATTATTGGAATAGCGGGTAGACAAAGAGGTTATGCGAAACAAAAGGACCAGTTTATTTTTGCCGAACTTACTTTTTCATTTAATCTTACCTCGTATAGGTGCCCTTCGGCGAAATAGGAAAAGGTTTGGGGTTTAGCGTTTGTAGTTTATAGTTTGTGGTTTCTTCTGCGCAAGAGTAATTTTTTTTTAAATTAGTTTGCTATTCTGAATTCTCTCTTTTAATAGTCTACGAGATTATTTGGTTTGAACTATTAAAAACAACTAACCGCAGGCGCAGAGAACGCAGAGTTTTTTTATTAATTCTTTAGTCGCATTGAGTCTTCTATTAAATATAACTAACTGCAGAGGCACTGAGAAAGAACAAATCATTTCCTCTGCGTCGCCGCGTCTCTGCGGTAAAAAAAATCAAGAATATTTTCTCTTTCAAAGAATAATTGATATTCTCACAACCCAGCGACAAACATTTCAATAAAACAACTAACCGCAGAGGCACGGAGAACGCAGAGTTTTTTTATTAATTCTTTAATCGCTTTGCGAACTTTGCGATTCTTGGTTGCTTTGCGACAGGCTTCTCTTTTCTCTTTGGTATCTTTTCCTTCGCGTCTGGCTTTTTTTAGGAACGCAAAGGACACTAAGCATCGCAAAGAGCGCTGAGTTTTTTAATAATTCTCTTATATTTTTCCTTCGCGAACTTTGCGATACTTATTTGCTTTGCGACTGGCTTCTCTTTAATGTCTTTTTTCACCTTCGGGGGGGGGGGGGGGTAAAAAGTTTTCTTACGTCGTTCAATTCTTCCTCATTACTATCCATTGCTTTTAAAATTTTAGAGAGTCGAAGTATACCTACCTCCTTGCAATTTTCTAATTTAGAATAAGCTTGCTGGCTAATACCAAGGCGGTGCGCAACAGTTGCCTGTTTGAGATCTTTGGCAATACGTAAATGTTTGATGAGGATTCCTAAGGCCATGGCAAAATAATTTTGTAGTTAAGAAATAAATTCTTTTTTATTTTTTACCATCGCTTGTTATGAAGATAGGAATATATGTTGGAATAAAAACAGCGATAACAATTAATTATCACTTAGTAGTATATACTAGGAGTTTGCGTCAAAGATCATTCCATAAAATACATCATTGTTGTTTCGAAAATTTTTTTGCTAAACCTGAATAAACTAATGTTGAACATGTATTTCTCCCCTCTCCACGGAGTGGAGAGAGCCTGTCCCGCAATTGCGGGAGGTTGGGGTGAGGGACAGTAATGTAGAAAATAGAACTGATTTTATAAGTAGGTTGTAAAATACAACCACCCACCTAATGATTAGTAACAAAAAAGAGCGGAGATTCACTAACGCTTACATTCAACCTTATCATATGCCTTCTTTTGAAACCATCATTTGTACCTGGCTTTCCTCTTTAAGCATAAGGATATCTCCCCGCTATCTTACCCAACAATTACAATCCCATTCCGACTATCCCTCCCTGTTAAGTATTACCGATACGCTGCAGGAACTAGCTATTGAACATGCCGCCATTCAGATAGAAAAAGAGCAATTGCCCGAAATACCGGTTCCATTTTTGGCGCATTTAACAGGCAATGGTGGTGAATGGGTAATTATAAAGAACAGGGATAATTTAGATAAGCAGTTTCCTCATTTTTTTGAGCGATGGAAAGGAACGGTATTGGCTGCGGAAAAAACAAGCGGCTGGAGCAATAAGCAAAATGAAAAGATGCTTGCAAAAGAGCGACAGCAACAACAAATAACGGTGACGGCTATTGGATTCATAACATTATTGGCGATAAGCGGATTGATAGTAGCAAATAATAGTATACTGGCCGCTTTACTATTAACTGCCACAGCCGGCATTTTTATAAGCTGGTTGGTTGTAAGCAAAGATCTCGGTATAGAAAACAAACTGGCCGACCAGGTATGTGGTGCTACAGCAAATTGTAATGAGGTGATTAAATCCAATGCAGCAAAATTACCCGGCGGGTTAAGCTGGGGCGATATTGGGTTAAGCTGGTTTTCCTTTCAGGTTCTTATCACTATCATTACTTCGTTTATGGGTACCGGTTTACAACTGGTTAACTTACTCTCTTTAGTCGCTGTTTTGTATATACCCTTTGCGCTCTTTTCCCTCTATTATCAATGGCGCATTGCAAAAAAATGGTGCAGGCTTTGTTTGATGGTGGTGGGTATACTAATAGTACAGGCTGTTATATTATTACCCCCACTGATTGCAGGCAATGTTTTTTTACCCGATTTTAGTACCATTTCATTAACTGTCTTTGTGTTGTTTATTACGGTTATTGCCTGGCTTGCCCTAAAAGAGTTATGGAAAAAGAATCGGCAACTGCAAACAGCCAATGGGAGTTTACAGCGTTTTAAAAATAATGCAGATCTATTTAATGTCTTATTGAAAAAAGAGCGTACAGTAAATACTACTCCCTGGAAGAATGACTTCCAATTGGGTAACCCCGATGCGCCAGTGCAGTTGCTGGTAGCTTGTAACCCTTATTGCGGTCCCTGTGCAAAGGCCCATACCATTCTTGATGAATCGATTGAAATGAATAAAGAACTGGGAGTAACCATTCGGTTTACCATCAATGCTGCTAATAAAGAAGATAGTAAAACAGCGGCAATAGAATACCTGTTACAGTTAGTAGCAGCAAAGCAGGATATATTAAAACAAGAGGAATTGGCAAGCTACAAAAGAGAATTACTGCATCATTGGTTTGAATGGATGGATCGTAAAAAATTTGAAGAACAATATCCGTTAAGGAACAAAATAAATGTGGATGAATTATTAATACAGCAGGAAGAATGGAGCAAGGAGGCGAATATTAAAGCCACCCCCACCATTTTTGTAAATGGATATGAATTGCCCAAAGCATATAGTATTGCCGATTTAGGCGGGCTGGTGAGAGGAATAAAAAAAGAAGAAAATACCGCACAACCTGCCACGATGGAGGTTTTATAAAAAATAAAGCCCGGGCAGGGCTAAACAATTTGTTGCAACAAACGGGTAACAGCGCCTGGTACCTGAATACAAACCCGGGCCAATTAGTAAATTTAAATACTTTTAAAATGAAAAAATTACAAAACCTAGGCAAAAGCCTTAGTAAAAATGAGCAAAAAGAAATTGCTGGAGGTGTAGGGGGAACTTGTTGTTGGCATAATGCTGGATGGGTACAATATGGGTGTGGTTTGTCTTCGGGTGACGCGCAAGCTGCTGCAACAGCCTATGCACTTTTATCTGGTCAACACGGTTATTGGTGTTGCTCCAATTGTTAATTTTTTACCGGGATTATAATAATCCCGGTATTTATTTTTAATCGGGTAGATAAATCATAGAGTAGTATGTTAATTAATTATTTGATAATTTATTCTTTTTTCTTTCTAAGAACGACGGATACCAATTTTAGACCTGATTTAGAAAAAACAGATTTGAATTATCAGGAACGAAAGGATTCGATTCAAATTATTAATAAAACTGACATTGATCTTTCCTATTATTTAGTATATACATTAAGTAGCGAGCAAATCTTTTTGCCCAAACAATCCAGTATAAAATTCAGGCCTACGGAAGAATATGTTATTCTGATGCAAACAAATAATCAATGTAATTATTTATTGGAAAAAGACAAATCTTATTGCGTAGATAAAATCATTAATGGCTATAGTAGAATTAAAAACAGTGAAATTAATATTGAAAACGATTTGGAGTTGGAATTTTTCCCTCATTGTATTGATTCTTTTGGAACACTTCGGCCAATGTTTTTTACAGGAGTCAAAAATAAAATTGAAAATCTTTATTTAAGAGATCAGGCAATTGAAACTATTTATGCTAAACAAATGCATTTTCTAAAACAATATGTTGAAAAAAATAAACTCTCAAATAGTTTTTTTAACTATTGCGAACATATATTAAATATTTCAAGAATTGCCAGGAAGGCACAGGTATTTGAGAAGGCTAAAAACCTAAATGAACTTAAAGAAAGTATAAATTTATGGCGAAAGGAAACATATGACTTTTATAAAGATAGTTTGCGAAATTTTATCGATTTAATAGGCCGGGAAGATAGTTATCTGAATGTTTTTGAAAGAGATTTATTAGACAATATCTCTATTTTAATTCAGCACAATCAATTCAATGGAAAATATAATGATACCCACGTCGATTTTTTCATAAAAAGGCATACTCTGTTTAAAGATTATTTTGAAGGATTTATTAGAGATTATATGGTAACAGGGAATTTAATTAATTGTATTAATGCGGGTTTTGAAATTCCTAAAGATTTAAAAACTAATTATACTATTCTTATTGGTACAAATGGTTATAGAGAAGATTTAGATGAATTGATCGCGAAAAGATCAATTCATAAGGGCTTTGAGAAAGACCCTGGAGTTCTATTGTTAACAAATACAGGAACTAAGATGCAATGGGAAGACATTTTAAACAGATATAAGGGGAAATACCTTTATGTTGATTTTTGGGCGAGTTGGTGTCAACCTTGCAGATTTGAAATGCCATTAAGTAAAAAATTAGCCAACCAGTTTGATGAAAACAAAATCGTATTTATTTACATTTCTATTGATGAAAAGATAGGAGATTGGGAAAAAGCAAATTTCCAGATAGGATTAAATGGTAACAAGAATTCTTTCCTATTGCTTAATGCATCAGGAACATATGCAAAAAAATATTTTAAAATATCAGAAATACCAAGATATATGATCATTGACAAGATTGGTAGAGTAATTAATAGTAATGCGCCGAGGCCAAGTAATCCAAATTGCAAAATAACATTGAAAAGTTTAATCAATAAATAAGCTACCATATATTTCCATTTTACGTTTTTTTGGGAATAATCTCTGAAATATTTTATAAATAATGCGATTTACATTATACAAACAACCCGATAGTATGGACTGCGGCCCCACCTGCCTGCGCATGGTGGCTAAATATTATAATAGGGCTATCTCATTACAGTATATAAGAGAAAAAACACAAATAGGAAAAGAAGGGGTAAACCTCCTGGGCATTTCAGAAGCAGCAGAAACCATTGGGTTTCGTACACAAAGCGTTAAACTAAATTATGCTTCATTAATTAAAGATGCTGTATTGCCGGCTATACTGCATTGGAACCAAAATCATTTTATTGTACTCTATAAGGTCAAACAAAAATCTTTTTTTAGAAGAAAAGAAATCTTGATAATTGCCGACCCTGCCAAGGGCTTGATTAATTATACGCCAACCGAATTTGTTCAACACTGGATCAGCAATAAAGAAAATGGAGAAGAAGAGGGCATTGCCTTATTACTGGAACCAACACCTGCTTTTTATGCTTTTGATGATGATTCCGAAGCTCCCCTCTCTGCGAGGAGAGGGGCTGGGGGTGAGGCGGCCTTCTCCTTCAAAAACATTTTCTCCTACATCACTCCCTATAAAAAATTAGTGTTCCAACTTTTTGTGGGCCTGGGCGTAGCCAGCTTATTACAGCTCTTTCTTCCCTTTCTTACCCAAAGTGTGGTAGATACCGGCATCAATACCGCCAATATTCATTTTGTATATATTGTATTATTGGCTCAATTAGCATTATTCGCTGGTCGGTTGGCGGTAGAATTTGTGCGTAGCTGGATATTATTACATATCAGCACCCGTATCAACCTTTCTATACTCACCGATTTTCTGATTAAACTAATGAAACTACCCGTTGGTTTTTTCGACAGTAAAAAAACCGGTGATATCATGCAACGAATGAATGATCATAGCCGCATTGAAAGTTTTTTAACCGGCTCTTCCCTCAATGTATTGTTTTCCTTACTAAACCTGGTTATATTTTCTGTGGTGCTGGCTATATTCAATGTGTATATATTCGGTGTGTTTGCGATAGCAAGTGTATTGTATGCGGTATGGGTAATTCTTTTTCTTAAAAAAAGAAAGCAACTCGATTATAAACGTTTCGATATTGCTGCTAAAGAACAGAGCGCTGTGATACAATTAGTACAGGGCATGCAGGAAATAAAACTCAACGGAGTAGAAAGACCGATGCGCTGGAGTTGGGAACGATTACAGGCCCGCCTGTTTAAATTAAGTATGAGGGGACTCTCGTTAAATCAATGGCAACAGGCCGGTGCTTTTTTTATTAATGAAGGAAAAAATATTCTTATCACGTTTCTTTCTGCCAAAGCAGTTATTGATGGTCAAATGACACTGGGTGCCATGTTAGCCGTTCAATATATTATCGGTCAGTTAAACAGTCCTATTGAACAAATGATTGGCTTTGTACAAAGCTGGCAGAATGCAAAAATAAGTATGGACCGGCTCAATGAAATTCATACGATGGAAGATGAAGAGCCATCATATAAAACATTTTTACAAGAATTGCCGGCCAGTTTTGCGCGGCAGTTGGTGGGAGGAAAGTCAGCAATAGTTGGCGCTGATGATTCGACAATAAAGTATAGTACTGAGTTATATCCGTCATCGGAGTTACTATCCGAATTAATTATCTCACCCGAACCGGTTCTTTCTCTTTCACAACATGCGTGCATTGATTTTCGTAATGTTAGTTTTACGTATGCAGGTGCTGGTAATGAACCCGTATTAAGAAATATTAATCTTCAAATTCCAAAGGGAAAAACAACCGCTATTGTTGGAGTAAGTGGAAGCGGAAAAACTACCTTATTAAAATTGCTACTGAAGTTTTATGAGCCCCAACGTGGTGAAATCAGTTTGAGTGCTGCCAACTCTCCCCTCTCATTAAGGAGAGGGGCCGGGGGTGAGGTGGGGGCCGCCACACCACTCACCACCATCAGCCATAAACGCTGGCGCAGGCATTGCGGAGTAGTAATGCAGGAAAGCTTTATTTTTTCTGACTCCATAGCACGCAATATTGCGGTGGGAGAAGACAGACCTGATATTAATAAACTCTGGCACGCTGTTGAAATAGCTAATATCCGCGAGTTTATTGAAAGCCTGCCATTGGGGTTTAATACAAATATTGGTGCCGAAGGAAACGGCATCAGTATGGGGCAAAAACAACGGATACTCATTGCGCGGGCCGTTTACCGTGATCCTGATTTTATTTTTTTTGATGAAGCAACCAATAGCCTGGATGCTAATAATGAAACGAAGATTATTCAAAACCTTGAATCTTTTTTTAAAGGGAGAACCGTAGTAATAGTAGCGCACCGCTTAAGTACCGTTAAACATGCCGATCAGATTGTAGTATTAAACCAGGGATGTATAAACGAAAAAGGTGCGCACCAGGAATTAGTAAATCTAAAGGGTGAATATTATACACTCGTAAAAAATCAATTGGAACTGGGAGCGTAAGAGGCTGCCTCCAAAAGTATCTTAAATATGTTTTTCTCGCAACGACACAAAGTCGTAACGCTTGATCTTCCATATTTCTTCTTTGCGTCATAGCGCCTTGCGTGATTTTTAGTTGTCTTTTGACTGTTTCTTATAGAAAAAGCAAACTATTTTATATGCCAGATCAATCATCGATTCATTTTAGCGAGTTAGCAACTCCTCCCCCTTTGGGGGAGGTTGAGAGGGGGCTTCTTCTCAGCCCCGATGTACAGGAACTGGTAAGTTATCGTCCTCATTGGATAATCCGTAAAGGCAATACCATTTTCTTTTTAGTTCTTTTATTATTGCTTGCACTCACCTGGGTAATACAATACCCCGATATGGTGAAAGGTTCGCTACGTTTAGTAGCAGTAAATCCACCAAAATTATTAATTGCCAAAACAGGAGGAAAGCTGCAAAAATTAATTACAGCAAATGAACAGGAAGTAAAAGAAGGAGATATACTTGCCTATTTACAAAGTACTGCCAGCCACGAACAGGTGCTGCAATTAAGAAAATGGATTGATACCACGGAGCTATCTATCTTAAAAAAAAAAACCTGGATGTATTGATGGAACATCCCTTTCCTCCGCTGAATAATTTAGGAGAATTACAAACCGGGTACGAAGAATTTTATAAAGTCCAATCTGAAACACAACAACTGCTGGCGAATGGCTATTATCAGCAAAAGAAAAAAGCCCTGCAAAAAGATATTGACTATCTCCGTTCTATAAGCGCCAATGCTCAGCAACAGGAACAGTTGCTTTATAAAGAATATGAATTGCAAAAAATAGAATTTAAGGCAAGAGAATCCCTGGCGAAAGATAAAGTGATCGCTCCGTTGGAATTTAACCAGGATAAAGAAAAAATGCTTTTAAAGCAACAGGGACTGGAACAGATGAAGGCGCAGATTATTAATAATAATATCTCGGACCATAATAAACAAAAAGAAGTGTTGGATCTGCAAAAATATTTTTCTGATCAGGAACAGCAATTCCGGTCTGCCTTGCTCACCCTTAAAAGCAAGGTGGAAGAGTGGATGCAGCAATATATTGTGGTAGCTCCCGAAGAAGGGAAACTTTTGTTTGTATCTTTTTTACTGGAGAACCAGTTGCTGGCCGCCGGACAGGAATTATTTTATATTCAACCGATGCAATCAAGTTACTATGGCGAAATGTTAGTAGCTCAAAATGGTTTGGGGAAAGTGAGAACGGGCCAATCCATTATTATTAAAATTCAAAGTTATCCGTCCAATGAATTTGGATACTTAAGGGGCATGGTAGCATATATTGCAAATATGCCAGGCAAGAGAGATAGCTTTTCAATAAAAGTAAATTTACCTCAGGGGTTGAAAACCAATTATGGTAAAACCATCGTTTTTAGAAATAACCTGCTCGCTTATGCGGAGATTATTACGGATAACAGAAGACTTGTAGATCGGTTCTGGGGGCAATTAAAAGAAATGATAGAAAGAAAATAAAAGTTGATTTGGCCAAATAGTACTGAATTTTCAATAAAGTAAACGAATGATAAACGGGTTGCGGGTTGCACCCCTCTCCACCTGTGGAGAGGGGCAGGGGTGAGGTCAACACCTGAACCCGACTTTCCAAATAGAGTCTTTAAAGCCAAGTACCTCTATTTTTCCCTACCTTTGACGCCTTCTAAAAAGAGGGATGAACAGCCTGAAAGAACATATTAATTTGAATCGCCTTCCCAGGCATATCGCTATTATTATGGATGGCAATGGTCGCTGGGCAGAAGAACAGGGGCAGGATCGTTTATATGGCCATTTTCATGGAGTAGAAAGTGTACGCAATATTGTAGAAGGTTGTGCCGAACTGGGGATAGAATACCTCACCTTATATGCCTTCAGTACTGAAAACTGGGACCGACCCCAATACGAAGTAACCGGATTGATGGAACTACTGGTTGAAACAATTCGTAAAGAAACAGAAACACTTAACAAGAATAATATCAAGTTGCATGTAATCGGCGATATGAGTATGCTGCCCGATTATGCAAAACAGGCATTGAAAGAATCGTTAGACATTACTGCCGCCAATACCGGATTAAACCTGGTGATGGCACTCAGTTATAGCAGTCGTTGGGAATTGGTGAATGCTGTTAAAAATATTGCAGTGGATGTAAAGAAAGGTATCATTGAACCCACTTCTATTACACAGGATGTTCTCCAGGGATATTTATCAACCAGTGCTTTTCCCGATCCGGAGTTAATGGTGAGAACGAGTGGTGAATACCGTATCAGCAATTTTTTATTATACCAACTGGCATATGCCGAATTGTATTTTACCAATGTTCGATGGCCCGATTTTCGGAAAGAAAATTTGTATGAAGCTATTATAGATTATCAGGGCAGGGAGCGCCGCTTTGGCAAAACTACCGCTCAAATTGCAGGTGAAATTGTTGAGCCTTCTAATACAACACCCCTTAAATGACCTTAATTTTTTTTATATAGGAATTACCAGCTCTAACAAATGACTATTTAACAAAGTATTTCAACTAAAGTCCTTTAATTTGCCCAAGCTTAAAAAACCAAGAATGCAGCGTACGTTTACCTTTTATACAATTTTATTGATTTTTATATTTTGTAGTTCAGGCACATTGGTTGCCCAGCAAAAAACAGATACAATCCCTGATTCTATTGATCCCGAGCTGATTAATATTAATAATTCGAGAGTACCTAAAGAATATACCATTGCAGGAATAAAGGTAACAGGCACTAAACGTTATGACGAACAATTGCTGGTATCTATTTCCGGGTTAAGTGTAGGCGAAAAAATAATGATCCCGGGTGGCGATAATTTCAGTAAAGCGATCACAAACCTTTGGAATCAACGCTTATTTTCCAACGTACAGATCTATTTTACTAAAATAGAAGGAACCAATGTTTTTATTGAAATAACTGTTTTTGAAAGGCCGGCACTCTCAAAATATTTTTTAAAAGGGATTCGCAAATCGGACGATGAAGAATTGAGAGGCAAAACAGGGCTGGTACCCGGCCGTGTAGTTACCGAGAATGTAAAAATATCTGCTATACAGGCTATTCAAAAATATTATACCGAAAAAGGATACCAAAGTGCTAAAGTAACGATTGAAGAACTTGCTGACCCTGCATTACCCAATTCTGTTATTCTCAACTTTTTTGTTACCAAGGGAAATAAAGTGAGGGTGGATGGAATTGATATATTTGGCAATGAAGCGGTTAGTGATCTGCGTTTGAAAAAGCAAATGAAGGGTACTAAAGAAATGACTAAGTTAACGTTGTATCCTTCCACCGATAAAAGCCCCTACGGCGAAAATACAGTGTATAGTTTCAGACAGTATTTAAGCGAAGCCGGTTTCTTATCAGTTACTAAAACAAAAGACCTGCTGGATCCTTATTTCAGATTTAAACTATTCAGCAATGCCAAGTTCAATGAAAAAAAATACGAAGAAGACAAAGAAAAAATAATTGAATTTTATAACTCGTTAGGATACCGCGATGCTGTTATTGCTGCGGATACTCAATATTATAACCAGAAGGGTAATCTTAAAGTAGATATAAAGATTGATGAAGGACACAAATATTATTTTGGAAATATTGCCTGGAAAGGGAACACAAAATATTCTGATTCTATTTTAAATTTTCTGCTTGCTATTAAGAAAGGCGAAACCTATAACCTGGAAACGCTTAATAAAAAATTAGGAAAGCAACTGTCGCAGGAGGGTGGAGATATCAGCGGACTTTATATGGATGACGGATACCTGTTTTTTAGGGTTGATCCGGTAGAAACCGCTGTATATAATGACACGATTGATTTTGAAATTCGTATGGTGGAGGGCCCGCAGGCTACAATAAAAAATATTAAGATAACTGGCAATGAAAAAACAAAGGAGTATGTTGTTCGAAGGGAAATAAGAACATTACCGGGGGAAAAATTCAGCCGAACCGATTTAATTCGTACCCAACGTGAACTTTCTCAATTAGGATATTTCAACCAGGAAAAAATTGGTATCAACCCGGTCCCCAATCCTGAAGATGGTACGGTAGATATTGAATACTCTGTAGAAGAAAAATCTTCCGATCAATTGGAACTTAGTGCCGGATGGGGCGGTGGTATCGGTCTTACAGGTACGGTAGGTGTTACATTTAATAATTTTTCTATCCGTAATATCTTTAATAAAAAATCCTGGGACCCTCTTCCTACCGGTGATGGACAAAAGCTAAGTGTTCGTGTTCAATCGAATGGTAAAGCTTTTCAAACCTATAATTTATCGTTTACTGAACCATGGCTTGGTGGCAAAAAGCGTAATTCGCTTACCGTTGCTGTTTATAAAAGCGTTTTTCGTCAGAGTGGATACGACTATTCACGAAACCGTTATGTATTCAGTGATTCGAGTTCATTAAAAAATTTCGGGGTAACCATTTCACTGGGTAAGCAATTAAAATGGCCCGATGACTTTTTTACGTTGGTATATGCACTCGATTATAAGCAGTACAAGCTTAAAAACTATCCTTACATTTTTTCGGGTATTGATAGCGGTACATCAAACAATATTACTTTTAAAGTTGCCTTAAGCAGAAACTCTGCAGGTCCTAATCCAATATTTCCTGTAAGTGGATCAAATTTTATGGTAAGCGGACAGTTTACACCTCCTTATTCTTTATTTAAGAGTGGCGAAGTAAGCCAAGAGGCCAGCTACCGGCTGCCGGAATTTCATAAGTGGCGAATGACTGCCGAATGGTTCATCCCTATTGGTCGTGCAATGGGATCCGATAAATCAAAACAATTTGTAATTCGCGCAGCCGCCAAATATGGTTTTATGGGTAAGTACAATAAGAAATTAGGCTTCTCCCCATTCGAACGTTTTCAGGTGGGTGATGCCGGTTTAGCAAATGGTAATTATATATTAGGATATGATATCATTGCACATCGTGGATATCCCGTTTACGAAAATTCTGATCCTAAAGTAAACCCCGATCAACAAAATGCACGCGAATTCTTCACCATATTTAATAAATACACCTTAGAATTGCGCTTTCCATTTACAACCAATCCAAGCAGTACTATTTATGGTATGACCTGGTTTGAAGCAGCCAATGGTTGGTACGATTATAAAAGTTATAATCCTTTTCGCTTAAGACGAAGTGCAGGCGTGGGAATGCGTTTCTTTCTTCCCATGTTTGGTTTACTTGGATTTGATTATGGCGTTGGGTTTGATCGCCTAAAACCAGGAGGAAGCATCAAAGATGCCAGCCGCTTTACCTTCATGCTCGGTTTTGAGCCCGAATAAAAAAGGAAATTGTAAATTCGAAACTACAAATTCAAAAATCTTAAGAGTATGAAAAGAATATTGCTTCTGGTATTTTGTACTGTATTGCTTGCTTTTGGCAGCTTTGCCCAGCGATATGGGATTGTGGATACTAAATACATTCTTGAAAAAATTCCCGACTATAAAGAAGCTCAAAAAAAACTGGATCAGTTCAGTGTACTCT
Source organism: Chitinophagaceae bacterium (assembly GCA_046153465.1). Taxonomy (GTDB): domain Bacteria; phylum Bacteroidota; class Bacteroidia; order Chitinophagales; family Chitinophagaceae; genus Endoryza. The sequence continues at coordinate 2,437 of JBJXDV010000107.1, read as the reverse complement.
GGCAAAAAGAAATTGACGATAAACAAGGTGCATTGGATAAAATGTACCGCGATTTTGAAGCAGAGCAGGTAATGCTTAGTGAAGAATTGAAAAAGAAAAGAGAAGATGAACTCTTTATACGTGAAAAGGAATTAAGGGACCTGCAACGTAAACGCTTTGGTTTTGAAGGCGATCTGTTTAAGAAGCGCCAGGAACTGGTGAAACCTATACAGGATAAGGTGTACAACGCCATTCAGAAAATAGCTGTTAACCGTTCTTACGATTTTATTTTAGATAAAAGTGAAGGAATTACTGTTATCTTTGCCGACCCTAAATTAGACCGTAGCGAAGATGTTTTGAGGGAACTTGGAGTTAAATAAAATAGGGTGTTAAAGAATAGCAAAAGCAACCTTGTCAGACAACGAAACAGGCTTTTTTTTCAACTTAAAATATATACCAATAGCCAGATTAAAAAATTCATTCTGGCGGGACTAAACAAAAAAATGATCAGTATGAAAAAGTTTTTTACCGTAGTAATTATAGCGATTGGTTTTTTAATGATGACCAACTCAACCAATGCCCAGGTTAAAATTGGTTATATCAGTTCTCAGGATCTATTGGGAATAATGCCAGAAACAAAAGAAGCCCAAACAAAGTTGGATCAGCTAAAAGCTGCACTAATCCAAAATGCACAGGAAAAGGAAGCTAAATTGAATGCAGATATAGCAAAGTTTAATGCCGATACGCTTAAAATGAGCGAAGCAGTTAAAACGGTTAAAAGACAAGATTTACAAAAACTCTATCAGGATTTAGCAGGCGAAGAACAAAGAATTCAGGAACAATTACAGCAAAAACAACAAGAACTACTTCTTCCTATTCAAAAGAAAGCAAATGAAGCGGTACAGGCAACTGCCAAAGAAAGTGGTTATACCTATGTTTTTGAAAAGGATGTATTAATTGTAGCACCTTCTGGTGAGGATATTCTACCATTAGTAGCAAAAAAAATTGGTATTAAGTTGCCGGCTGCTGCCGGTACCACCCCAACTACCAATCCACCAACTGCGCCTAAGCCAACTACTAAGCAATAATTGCATTTATATAAATTATTTGAAAACCGTCTTTAATGTAAAAGACGGTTTTCTCTTTTTTACAGAATCTTTATGCTGTTTATTCGGATTAAAGAAACCCATGGTCAATTCCGTTCAAAGTATATTGTTTGAATCAATGGCCATCTTACGTAACACTTATTTATCACTGCGCACGATTACCTATTTTTGTCTATGCCTCTACAAAAGCCCATAGGTATTTTTGATTCCGGATATGGTGGGCTTACCGTGCTGAGGCAAATCGTAGATAAGTTACCCGGTTATGATTATGTTTATTTAGGAGATAATGCCCGTGCTCCATATGGTAATCGTTCATTTGACACCGTTTATAGGTATACGCTGCAATGCATTAAATGGTTCTTCGATCAAAATTGCCCCTTAGTAGTCCTTGCCTGTAATACTGCTTCTGCAAAAGCATTGCGAACAATTCAGCAAATTGATCTTCCACAAATTGATTCATCAAAAAGAGTATTAGGGGTTATTCGCCCCACAGCGGAAGTAATAGGAAACTATTCTGGTAGTAAAGAAGTGGGAGTGTTGGCCACTACCGGTACCGTAGCCTCAGGGTCTTACATTATTGAGATTGAAAAATTTTTTCCCGGCATCAAGGTTTTCCAACAGGCTTGTCCACTTTGGGTTCCGCTGATAGAGAATGAAGAATTTGACAAGCCCGGAGCGGATTATTATGTTGAAAAATATATTGATCAATTATTGAAACAGTCTTCAGAAATAGATACTATTTTACTGGCCTGCACTCATTATCCCTTATTGTATAATAAAATTAGAGCGTATATACCACCAGGTATTCAGATCATTTCCCAGGGAGAAATTGTGGCGAATAGCCTGGCAGATTACCTTAAACGGCATACGAATTTAGAGGCTAATCTAAGTAAAATGGGTAATAAAGCCTTTTTTACGACTGATTCAACCGAAGACTTTGACCGGCATGCTGCTATTTTTTATGGGGAACCAATTTCCTCTATCCATGTCGATCTTGAACGTAGTTCCCATTGAAAATCAATAAATCAGGTGTCAATTGATTTCAAAACAGAGACTTAAAAGAGCTATCGGGTTCAATAAACTATTGCAAAAAGTAAAAAAGGGAATAATAATCAACACCGGCATAAGTACTTTAAAAAATAATAGACTCTAACTCTAAAATATAAAGGGTCAAAACCCTACCTTTGCCGTCCTTTCACAAACAACGGGTGTGGTGACCTGTTGCGGAGAGATTGAAACCAGGTCCCTTTCTCCAGGATCATATTTCAAAAAGTGAAAAAAAATATTAATTATGAAACGGACATTTCAACCGCATAAACGTCGTCGTAAAACAGTTCATGGATTTCGTAAAC
>JBJXDV010000106.1:0-4519 GCA_046153465.1 Chitinophagaceae bacterium | reverse complement strand
CGATCCATTGGGCATATTATCATTGCGCGAGACAACACTGGTTGAGGGAGAAGCATCGCAAACAGCTACGTTGCGCTGGGAAGATTATACGCAAACGGCGATCGACCCGGTTGACGATTGCACAATTTGGTATGTGGGTGATTATCTAAAAAAAGGAGCAACCACTTATTCAACAAAGATCGGGGCATTTAGAATGAAGGGTTGTAAGTAATCCATAAAGTATTCCTCAAGCAAAAATTTCGGAATACTTGAATTTTCTAATGATTCAGAAGGATACCCTCGTTGATTTAGACTTTTGAAATACTACCACCCTTTTAACCGTAGTTATACCTGTTTTCTAAAATTATTCTACCCTTTAAAGGCAACTGATTTTTTATCGCTACATTTAAATCACCTATGCCTCGCTTTAAACAAACTTTAAGCTACATATCAAAAAAATTGATTTCCACATTTATGGTATCAGGTGCAAGCTTTGTTCTTTTTGCTCAACCCTCCTATACCCTTAATGATTCTATACGAATTTATAAATGGTTAGATAAATCAGATCGGGAATCTTTAACAGGCTCTCTGGATACTTCATTGAATTATGCGAGGCTTGCCCTTCAGATAAGTAAAGAAAAAAAAATGTTGCGTGGCGAGGGAATGGCCAAACTGAAGATTGCTGATATTATGAGCCAGCAGGAAAGTAAAGAGGATTTTACGGGATTCTTTACAGAAGGGTTACGAATAGGTACCTTATTAAAAGATAGCTTTATGATGGCACTTGCCTGCTACCAACACGGGCAGCACCTGATGTATAATAATCAATTAGACGCAGCGGAAAAACTATATCAAAAATCCTTGCTATTAAAATTTGGGAGAGAACAGTCGTCTTATACCGGTTTAGTATATAACGATATGGGTTATTTGTTTGGCCTTAGAAATGATTTAGAAAATAAAGTAACCTGGCTTTTGAAAGCGATCAAAGTTTTAGAAAATTCGGAAGATATGAATGTGCTCGGTACAGCTTATAGCAATCTTGGTTCGGTGTACTTTAGTCTTGGAAACAAATCCAAAGCCCTTGATTACACTAGAAATGCGATTGCAATTCGTGAAAAGGCCAAGGATCTCCAAGGGCTGGCTATCTCTTATCAAAACATAGCATTTTTCTTTGGAGCCTCCTCCCCGGATTCGGCAAATAAATATGAGCAATTAGGATTATTATATGCTGAGAAAACGGGCATAAAGTCTATGATGATAAGAAGCTATGCTAATATGTCGGTAACCATGAGTAATCAACATAATAAACCCGAAGCGTTGGTTTATATAAAAAAATCAATTGCTCTATGCAGGGAATTCAATAAAGATGCTTCTCTTGCAGATAAATGCAGGTGGGCAGCGCTGCTATGTGCCGACATGAAAGACTCCGTAGGAATGGAAGCATTTACACAGGAGGCATATGATATTTCGATTAAATTAAACAACAAAACCCTGCTACGCGATTTATATGCGAGCAAGGCAAGTAATAATATCAAGTTTAATGATTATAAAAGTGCTTACGAAAATTTAAAAAAATATTATTTATACAGAGATAGTATTGTATCAGAAAAAACAACGACAAACATAGCAGAGCTGCAAACAAAATATGAAACAGAAAAAAAGGATAATGAGATATCGAAGTTAACCACGGCTCAAAAAATAAGACAATTGGAAATTGAAAAACAAAAGGCGATTATTTCAGGCAATAAACTCGAAGCATCCCAAAAAGAAAATGAGATTGCGCTACTTTCAAAAACACAGGAACTGCAGGATAGTAGAATTCAACAACAATCCGAAGAACTGGAGAAGCAAACCTTATTGGCAAAATACAACCAGCAGCAGTTAACACTGTCTGAGCAATCAACACAGTTACAACAAAAGCAATTAGAAAACCAAAAGCAATTAAGAGATTTTTTGATTGTGGCTATTGCGGCTTCGCTTGTTTTAGGTTTTGTATTGTTTAACCGGTACCAGTTAAAGAAAAAGTTACAACAGCAAAACGAATTATTATCGGTGCGAAACAACATTGCAAAAGATTTGCATGATGATATTGGCTCTACGCTTACCAGCATAAAAATTCTTTCGGAAGTATCAAAAAATAATCTCGATAAAGATCGATTAAAAGCTTCTTCTTTCCTGCAAAAAATTTCGGATCAGTCGGCCGAAATGCAACAAGGCATGAGCGATATTGTATGGGCCATCAAACCAGCGAACGATAAGTTTGAGAATATGGTTATTCGAATGAGAGAATACATCAGTCATACACTCGAATCTAAAAACATAAATGCCGTTTTCAATGTTGATCAGCAAATGTTATCAAAAAGCATTGGCATGCAGCAACGCCGTGATTTCTTTTTGATTTTTAAGGAGGTAATAAACAATGCGGCTAAATATTCAGGAGCAGGAACGGTAACTATAAATCTTGAACAGCAGCAAGGGAACCTGTTGCTTTCAGTTTCTGATAACGGAATTGGTTTTGATACCTCAAAAATTACCAGCTCCAATGGACTTAGCAATATTTATTCAAGGGCAGAAGCCTTAAAGGGCCATGCCGATATTTTTTCTGCACCAGGTAAGGGAACACAAATTCGATTTGTTATGCCCACTACATGATGATGTAGTAAGTAGTTAGGTTTAATCATTTTATTTTGTAGTTCATGGCAATCCGAATTTTATTATACGATGACAACGAAGCATTGCGAATGAGTATGGAAGCATTAATTCTTGAAGAGCCGGGCTTTGAATTGCTGGCTGCTATGCCTAATGCAGAAACGGTAACTACCGATATTACTCAACTGAAACCCGATGTAGTATTAATGGATATTGATATGCCTGCGGTAAATGGTGTACAGGCGGTGCGGACTATCCGAAAAATAAATAAGGGCTTACCCATTATCATGCTAACCGTGTTTGATGATAATGAAAATATTTTCAATGCTATTTGTGCTGGTGCTTCTGGATACATTTTAAAACGATATGCTACGGAAGAAATCTCAAATGCTATCCGGAACGTACTATCGGGCGGCGCACCCATGACAGGTTCCGTTGCCAGGAAAGTATTGCAGATGGTGCCACAAGCGAAAACAGAAGACCAGGAAAAAAGCGATTTATCAAAGCGTGAAATTGAAATTCTCCAGTATTTAGTGACCGGGTATAGTTATAAAATGATTGCCGGCGAACTCAGCATGAGTATTGATGGTGTTCGCTTCCATATAAAAAAAATCTACGACAAATTACATGTGCATTCTGCCACAGAAGCTGTTTCAAAGGCTTTAAGAGATAAATTAATCAGTTTCTTTTTCTAATCAAATTTTATGCCCGTGGTTGGTGTCATCACCAACCACACTTGTATCATCACCAACCACACTTGTATCATCACCAACCACACTTGTATCATCACCAACCACACTTGTATCATCACCAACCATACCTGTATCATCACCAACCACACTTGTATCATCACCAACCACACTTGTATCATCACCAACCACCTATAAATTCCACTACATCATCATGTAGTTCAGTTACTGCGTACAGCCATTACTTTTAGGGAATTAATAAAATGATATGAAAAAGCAATTATACTTCCTTGGTTTATTATTATTTCCTTGTTTTATGCAGGCACAGAATGTGGGCATTGGAACAACCACCCCACACCCCAATGCTATTTTGGATATAAGCGGCATTAACAAAGGCCTGTTAATACCGAGAGGCGATGCGGCCACCAGAACAGCCTTAGTTGGAAATACAGCTAAAGGATTACTTATGTACGATACGGTAACTGCTAATATATGGGTACATAATGGAATAAACGGCTGGGAATTTTTATCTATTGGCAGAAACTATTGGGTACAAAGTGGTGTATTGGGTACCGAAATAAAAAATACCAATACAGGTGGATTTTGGAGTTCAAATTTTGCTACTGTAACAACTGACCCAGGTTTAATAAATCCTCCGGTGAGTGGTGCAGGTACCAGGTTGATGTGGATACCCGGTAAAAGTGCTTTTAGAGTGGGTACTGTTTTATCTACAGAATGGGATGGGGCAAACATTGGATTATATTCATTTGCCAGTGGAATAAACAATATTGCTAATGGCAACTACTCTTCGGCGTTGGGATATTATACTATAGCGTCTGGAAACTCTTCAACTGCAATAGGAAATTTTACTTTTGCAAACGGGCCTAATAGTTTTAGCGGCGGATTTAATTCTTCCGCAAATGGGCAGGGAAGTGTTGCATTCGGTAATTCCAGTGTTGCCAATGGTAACATTTCATTTGCCATGGGTTTAAGTAATAAGGCTTCGGGTGATCTTAGCTTTACTACGGGAAATGGTACAGTAGCACGTTCTTATTCTTCATTAGCTATTGGAATTTTTAATGACTCAATTATTACATCATGTCTCAATTGCTATAGTGCTCAACACCCACTATTCTATATAGGTAATGGAACCGATAACCTGAATAGACACAACGCTATGGTAGTTTACAAAAACGGAAATA
>JBJXDV010000105.1:0-2784 GCA_046153465.1 Chitinophagaceae bacterium | reverse complement strand
CCGATCTCTCCTTTCGTAGATTACTTGCCCATGCTTGAAACCTATTCCATTTCAACAATGAGCAAGAGGGAATTAGAGTTAATAAAATAAATTTACAAATTGGTTGATTTAAGAAATTCTTTTGAGTTTTACTTAGGAATGGTTGAGCTTGAAACAATTTAAGATTTTTAGCGGCTTTAATAAATCCATTCAAGGCGCGATCCTGAAAAAATAAATCAGAATTGGTAGCCGAGCCCGGGCGGGTGGTACGCATATAAAATTCAACACCCGAAAATGTACATCGCTCGGCCAAACAAAGCACGCGCGCAATAAACTCCCCATCTTCCAGGTAAGGTATTTGCGCAACATACCGTAGCTCATGCTTGCTCATGAATTCTCTATTATATAATATAGCCACAGAACGATCGGGATCGGTTTTGCCATTGCCCCGTGAAAGAAAATAGGCATCAATTCCGTTGTAAATTTTATTCTTCAATTGCTCGTGTAGTATGGCTGCAACCTGTTGGCCTTCTACATTCAAAAAATAGTAGCCCAAAAATGAAACATCAACTTGAAGAGTATAAGCCTGCACCAGCAAACCTGACAATGTGTTGGGCAGCACGTAGTCATCGGGGTCAACAAACAATAAATAATCACCTTGCGCTTTATCGATACCGGCATTACGCGCCAGTGAAACGCCCTTATTTTCCTGATCAATTAAAATAATATTACTGAACTCTTGCTGTAAGTGCAACGCCACCCCACGGCTATTATCGGGTGAGCCATCATTCACTACAATAAGTTCATAAGCTGATGGTGATAAACCCTGAGTTTCGAGGCTTCGTATACATCGTTCTAGGTAAGGCTCTACATTATATACCGGAAGGATAATGCTCAACTTCATAAATACTTCAAAATTTAGTTGGTATAGAACACATTCGTGTTACCTACTTTCAGGATTTTTTTTCGAAACGATATTACGTATTGAAAGGGATTTAGATATACTGTTGCGAACTGATATAAAAAAAGAAGTCGTGTGGTTTGCTTATTCCATCCACAGGTTGAAAATATTATTCTAACAGCTGTTATCCATTTCTCGGCTCCTACGATATCCCATGGCAAATATGGAAATACAGTTTGTTTCCGAAATGAATACATTTTTAACATCATTGGCTTAAAGATCACTTTTTCGCTTATGTTATTAATTGCTTTATCATGCTGTCGATACCCCACCGTTTGCTTCTCCATAAAATAAAGCCTAATTCCTGCAAATGTCAGTTTTAACCACATGGGATAATCTTCTGCCATACGATTCCTTTCATCATACCCACCCACTGACACAACCGCCTCCTTATCAAAAAAATAGGAGGGTGTAAAATTAATCCTGTCGGACAACAACAATAATTTGAATTGATCTGTGGCCGTATGCGCTGGGTTCATGATATTCATCGGATAACTCTGCGGAATCATGTGCACAAAATTGGAAGGCACAAACGAATCGCGATACATGAGCACCTGGGAGAATACTATTTTCGCTTCCGGATGATCTGCTACAAATTGCATGTTATCTTCCACGCAGGTAGGAAGCAAAATATCATCACCCGCTATAAACTTGATCCAAGTTGCTTTGGCGGCAGCAATACTTCTATTACAATTAGCAGAAACTCCAGTGTTACTCGCAACCGTCACCATTTCAGTTCGCACAAAGCTGCCCGAATTTTCGCGAAGCCAATTTTCAGCAAGTGCAACAGTTTGATCAGAGGATGCATCATCTGACACAATTAACTCCATATTTTTATACGTCTGCATCTTAATGCTCTCCAGTGTTTCAAGCACGAAAGCAGCCGAATTGTACGTAGTAACAATGACTGATACCAGCGGGGTGTTCATTACTTTGGAAAAATCCTATTCAGGTAATGTTGAAAATCAATTCTCTTATTCATTTGCCACCATGAAAACCCGATAGATGCCATTAAGAAGGGTGCCGCATAAAAATAAGACAACGGTTGAGGAATGAAACGCATGATAAAAGCGCATGCGGTGATTAACAGTAGATTCACAAAAAAAATAATTATCAATTTACCTTCCATTGCAAATTGATGCCGATAGTGAACTATCAGGAAATTCTGTATTACAGACAGGACGAAAGAAATTAGAAATGAAATACCTAATCCTTCCAGGCCGAAGTAATAATATCCCAAAATAGAAAGTAGCAGCAAATACACATTAGCTACCAATTCATTCCAGAAGAATACTTTACTATCGCCTTTGGCTAAAAATAAGAAACCAAGAGCCCAGGCAATTGCTTTAAAAATAATCGCCACGACAAACCATTGCACCATGGTCATGATGGAAAGAAATTCCGCTGTGTATAAAATCAACATCACAAATTTTAGCGCAATGAGAAATGTTATTAAAATGGGCCCTAAAATCAACAATGCCATTTCCGTCTGTTGATTTACTAATCGATTAGCCTCTACCCGATCATGCGCAACTGCCGCCAGTCGCGGATAATAGTCAGTACTAATAGCGGTAAAAATCATACCCACATATGTGTTTACGATTGCAAAACCGGCATTGTATAAGCCAACATCTGTTAAACCTCCCTGCCTGCCAATAAAAATTCGAACCACGTATGCCACCAGCCCAGCAATGATTGTACTTAGACTTAACATGATGCCCATACGCACCATCCCCTTACCTTCTTTCCAGGCTTCTTTGAAAGAAACCGAACTGGAGGATTGCACGGCAAGCTTTGATCCAAAAAAATAAGCCACTCCTACCGTGACCAACCCCGTTGCAATG
>JBJXDV010000104.1:0-5302 GCA_046153465.1 Chitinophagaceae bacterium | reverse complement strand
TAGTTTTTTAAAAAGAAACCTACTGGAAAATGCAAGCGGATCTAATGAAAATGTTCCGTGATAGTATGAAAGAGGCTAACAAACCGCAAGACGATTGGATTTCGACCGAAGAAGCCAAAGAACTTTTAGGTGTGAAAAGTAAATCGAAGATGCAACAATTGAGAGACGACAATGCTATCAAGTTCTCCAAGCATGGTAGAAAACTTATTAAGTATAGTAAGTCCAGCATACTTGATTATCTGAAAAAAAATATTCCATCATATTAAAACATGAAACACACAGAAAACAAAAGTCAGACATGGTTTAAAGTTCTCACCCCGGAAGGTAGAGACTTAGATAATGAAATGAAGAAGTGGCCACTTCCTGATGGGCCAAAGAAAGGTGAAGTATTTATTTCCGGTAGCAGAATCGGAACATGGCTTGTTTCTAACCCTAAAGAGTTCATGCAAAAAACCAATCGTGTTTTTGTTGTTGAACTCGATGGCGAAGATCCAATAATTGAATTGCCGGGAATTATTTGGGTGAGAAAGCTGAAGCTCGTCCGGGAGGCAACGAACCTTGACCTTAAACGCTTCGGTATATACAGAGCTTTCAAACAAATTATCTAACGCCAACCAAAGTGAGATGCCACAATACATACAGCGTTCCAAAAGAAAATTTCCAGCAATCATGGATGCCTGGAATGATATTACAACTAACTCCAACCTTACACAGAGAAGTGTTGGACCAGCACACACAAAATTTTATTGGAAATGGAAAATACTTAGAACACAAACACCAATTCGTAATTAATCACCTTATGCACATTCAGCCAATACATTGGAAGTATATCGGAAAAGCAGATTGTTTATGGTTAGGTACAACCAATGGATTGTTATCACATATCGAAATGAAAATTATTCCGGGAGAAAAAGAAAACGAATTTCTGATTTTCTCAAACATTACTGGTTTTGAAGTACAACGCTTAATAGAAATTGAGAATACAAAGCGGAAAGCCCAGGAATTATTGAATAGCTACGCATTTAGTCTAATTATTTCCTAATAGAGCTTAAAATGATAGAAATGAATATACGATTAGAATACTCTGAAATGGAAGGCAAGTTTAATCAGGCGCAAGCAACTGATAAAACAGACGTAGAAAAAGGTTACAGAACACTTTGCTGTTTTGTCAATGCAGATAGAGCTGTGCGTTTTGTACAAGCTGTTGAAGAAAAATATCCTAACCTCAATTCTGGTACCGGCCATCCCTTCCCTTCCTTCTCTTTGATGAAAAACGAGTTATACCAGTTTGTCCAGGAAGATGTGCAACTACTGGAGCAGCACATGAACAAAACTTACGAAAGACGAAAACAATTATTTAGTAACCGATCATAAAAAAATAAACCATGAAAAAATCAAACACACTCAAAGGACTATTGTTCTTACTGATTTTAATTGTGTCAATTCCCTTGACCATCGGAGAAGAAATCTATAAAGGTTTTTTCTCGGTGATAAAAAAAGTGAAACTCAATTATCAGCTTATGATGTTCGCAAAACAATTATCAAGATAAAATCAAATACATGGTAGTAATACATTATCCTACGGCCTATAAAGCCTTAGATTGCTTTATAGACACGTTCAACGAAGTAGTAGAGAAAAGCTCCGAGAAACTTCGTACCGGTGCTGTAATGACGGCAAAGGAGCTAATTAGAATTTACGGTATATCGTTGCTGAAGGCAAATGGATATCAGGAAGTAAAAGAAGAAAACCTCCCCACGCTACAAACCAATAATAAACAATTGGCCAAATTAGTGAAGTGCAGCTCCCGGACAATTCAAAGACACATACTCAAACTTCAATCAGCAGGCATTATTACCAGCAAGACATTTCATGGTTCTAATTCCAATTTTGAAGTGTTGATAAACCCCAAAATATTGTTAGTAAAGCAGAAATTAAATGTTGATAACGCTAAAAAAGAGTTCCGGGAAGCAATTGAACGAGCCAAGCAAAACGAAGCAAAATCAACGTTTTCAGAATTTCAAAAGACAAATTGTCCTGATACATATTCTGGAAACTTAAATAAAAATAATAATAATATAATAATAGCTGTTCATAACTCCGAACAGACTGGAAACGATAAGCGGAGTTCGCTCTCGCTCACGTCTCAAATTGATACAGGCTACTCGACTGGAAACTTGACTGGAAACACAGGGGAAATTGCCAAGGTTTCACTTGAAAAACAAAAAATAATTGAAGAAAAAAATATTAAAGAAGCAGGGGAAATTGCTTCGCGGGTGGACAAATTGGACGACAAAAATTTTACGTCCGATCCCACTCGCGGCAATTCCCTAACTCTTTACGCGAATTTGTTTTGGATGACAGCCCGAAATCTGCTTTACAAAAATATTTTTTTAACAGAACATCAGGTTGAAATCGCAAAAAAATTAATTCAAAAATTGTATGAACCTGCTTCTACTGAAAATCTCCAAAACGTCCATCAACATTACATTGAGCGCATTGCACTTGTTGAAAAATATATAAAAAAAGATCCTGTCAATCGTTATGTACCCTTGCCCTACATTTATTTTGACACCAATAATCTCAAAGGTTTTGTTGGTACAAAAAAATGGCATCAAGACGATCAAAAACGAAAACAGGAAGTTGAAAGAGAGCTTACGCTAAGTCGTTTAATCAGAAAATATCACAACAACGAAAAGAAAGATACTGCATTAAAAAAACCATCACTCCAATTGTTTCGTGAATGTGAAAACACTATTGGAAAATTCAATGATCCTTCATTACTGCAACGTTTTCATGCTGCGGTTTTGCAACATGAAACTTACCGACAAATTTCTTACACCAAATAAAATGAAAGCTACTGACGGAATCGTAACAGTGATAGATCATACCAATTACAATTTGACAATGGACGAAGCTGTGGAACGATTGAAAAGAAAAGAAAATGTAATTGCAGTCGAATTTCCTGATTTCAGCCAGGAACATTTGCAATCAGTTTATCAGGAACCAGTGGTACTGACATGGCAGGATTACTTTGAGCTGGAGAAAGGACAGATCATCGAAGACATCAGGATTTACGAGCAATTTGGAATTTATGAATAACAAAATTGAAGATACAAAAGTGAAAATAAATAAAGCTGTGGCTGATTTACGCACAGTGATATACCGGTTTTCTCATGCTTTCACTATCTGCGATTGTGGAAAAGATCTGATACTGGCGCAACACTTTTTCGGAGATCCAAGGTACACAGGAAACTGTGGTTCATGCAATAAAAAATTTCTTTTACTGAATAACAAATTAACAACTAAATAAAAAAATCATGCTTGACTTTTTCAACCTCGAAAAGCAGACGAACAAAAGAGTTCAACGCTTCCTGCTTCACAAATCCACAGAAGAAAACATCGAAGCTAAAAATGCAAAACTTCTCATTGCGAGTAAGAACAAAGCAATTTTAGTTTTACTTCTGAATCAAAACACCATTGTTAAACCCATTGCGCTGAAGGACATTGCCGCCTTTTTCGGAAAAGATTTTGATGAAAGTAACGAGCAGGCTGTTATGGCTTATTTGGTAAAACTCTCAAAAGAGAACCAGGTAGAGCTTTCCAAATTGAATGTAGTGATCTGCGAAACCAAAGGCGAGCTGGGCGCACATCTCTACGAAGAAACCAAATACAAAAAGAAAATATCAACGCTCGATTTATTAACTCACTTTAATCCCAATAAATAATGGCTTGGAAACTTGAACAAGATTCATTTACAGTATGCAGAGTAAAATGGATAGATGGTAAAAAGGGAACCTTTTTTTCCTACGATTGGGTTCATCGGTACTCAAAACACCGGGATAGAGAAAAAGGAATACGAGGATTACGAAAACTCATTGCTGATTGGGGTGCAAGGGCTGAAATGGCGGGAATCTTTGAGAACGATGGCAAGAAAACGAAACCTTTTGAATATTACGAACACGGAACTAAAATTTATTAACTATGAAAACATTAAAAGAACTCAACTGGCGTTTAGAAACGTCTAAACAATTCAACGAAAAATATCCAAACTTTAATGCAGAGGATAAGAAAATTCATGTGCTTTTTCTTTCTCCCTGCATGAATGAAGCTGGTTATTACCGGATGATTTTACCTGCGTTAGAATTAAACCGGACAGACACGCATTCTGCGATCATAGCAGCTATTCATAAGTGGGATTTTAATAAAATGTTTGATGACTACGATAATCCTGTTGACTTTCGATTGGTGGAATGGGCGCATTACGTTGTAATTCCGACAATGTTTTCAGATGCGGATTATATCATCAAAAGTATGCGTGAAATTAATGATGACATTGAGTTTGTGATGGACATTGATGTTAATTATCACGAGCTGCCGGAGTATCACCCGGATTATAAAAAGTTAAGGCCGGAGTTGAAAGAAATGCTAATCAGCAATTTGTCTAAAGTGGATATCCTTACAGCTCCCAATAATCAGATATTGAATTTTTATCACGACCTGGTACAAAAACGTGATGAAGAATTTCTACTGTATTTTGAACGCTTTCACAATCTACTTTCCAATTTTACTTACGAGGAAAGAAATCAAATAAATCAAAATCAAGGCACGAAAGTTCGTATAGGTATAATACTCGATGCAAGCCAGGGAAATGATTTAAAAACCATTGAAAAGCCCATTGTGAGCCTTTTAGAGAAGCACAAAGATAAAATTGAAATCATTCTCTTTGGCTGGACCAAAAAAGTTGCAGAGCAATATGATGTTTTAAAAGATTTGAGAATTACCTATGAAAAGCCAGTCCCCTTCCAGGAATATCACAACCGGTTAAACAGTCTTTCTTTTGATATTGGTTTGCTCCCTTTTGTCAATAACAATTATAATACTTCAGGAAAAGCCCTCAACAGGTTCCTTGATTTTTCCGCTAACATGATCCCGGTGGTCACCCCTAAAATGCTTCCTTATGAAAAAATAATTAAGGATGGTGAAAATGGCTTTGTAGCAGCGAATGATGAGGAATGGATAAGTAAGTCGGAACAACTAATAAACAACGCCCAATTGCGAAAGGATATGGGAAATTACAGCCATAAAATAGCTTGGGAGAACTTCAGCTATACACCCAATGTAATTCAAAGACTAAGGAGCATATTTGTATAAAAAAATGTTCCGTAAATTCGCATTCGATGAGACCAATGTGGTACAAACTTGATAAGAATAAAAATCCTGTTCCCGCAAAGGATATGTTTGAAGCCAACAGGCTTTTGACAGATACAGATGCAAGACGGGTAGCGCTGGATCATATTACTG
>JBJXDV010000103.1:0-6955 GCA_046153465.1 Chitinophagaceae bacterium | reverse complement strand
CCAATATACAATTAAGACTGATGGATGTAGAGGGAAAGTTAATGAAATTGGTAACTGCTACATTGCTTCAGGGAACCAATACTATTAATCTGGATCTTTCTGGGCTTGCTTCCGGCCTGTATTTTATAAATGCTGTTAGTAAGAACGGAACCACAAATGTTTTGCGATTGCTTAAACAATAGGTTTCCGGTAAATAATCAAAAAGAAAATTTTTTACTATTTTTTATTAACCTGATTGGCAGACGATTTTATTTTTCTGCAATAACCTGCTACCAGTTTTTTATAATTAAGCAGTTCCGTTTGTTCTGATTTTATAAAACTATTTTTATCCAAACTACCTAATACGCTGTCCATTTCTTTGCTGGTATTGTATACCATTTTTCGAAAATTATTTTTATAGTCTTTTGCGCGTGATTCATATATTCCATTTACAATCTGTTCTTTGGTTACTACACTTTGTTTTAAAAAGGACTGAAACGCAGGAGCTGTAATTTTTTTTAGATCAATTCCTGTAACAACTTTTAATGCGGTTATGGCGTGAATAAATTTGTCGTTTTCATATTGCGTTGATTGTTGCCCATAAAACTTATGTACCTCATCCCAGTTTTGTATTTTGCCTGATGTAATTTGGTTAATAAATTTGTCTATCCTGGAACGAACGATGAGTTGACCTCCTATATTGACCCAGTTGTTAAGTATCCGTCTGGCAGGAATCTGTTTGGTTAATTGTGCCAACGAATTTATTTTATGCCTTTGCATAAAAGCAATCAATTGTTCCGCTGCATAAAATTGAATAAACTCCTTAAATAGGAGATAAGACTGGGGTATTTTAACAAGCTTTACTTTTCTGGAAGAATTCTCAAACCCCTCAGCCGTAATTTCAAGATCATTAAGTACACTATTTCTTTTTTCCAGTAATTTTTTTCCGGCACGTTTGATTTCTCCTGGGCTGGTATCGAGATGTTTATTTTCCTGTTTGAAGTATGCTCTTCCAGTGCATTCTTCCATTAATTCAATTGCAGTTATCATTTCATTAATGGTATCCGGCCCGAGAAAATTATTCTCAATAAATTGGGTTTTATCAATTCTTTTATCCCGATCAGTATATTTCCAGGCATTTCTCGCCAGGGCATACATGTTATAAAGAAACCAATAACCCGGCATAACAATTAACTCATCTTTACTGATAGCATTACTTACCAGGCTAAAAGGAATGGGTATTTGTAATTCTGAGGGATAATCTCCTTTCGCAAGTATAGTAAAGGAAGCAAATTTAGAATTATGTTTCAGGCTTACACAAAGGCCTGGCCAAAAACCACGACCTGCAATGATTTCACCATCGGGGCTTCGGCTATTGTGATTAGAACCTATAGTAGCTCCTGCGGCCATATTACTTTGGCCTTCCAGTAAAGCGGCACATAAAAATGAATTATTATGGTGTTGTTCGTGTGCGGGAAAAATCAGTGAATTCAATACTTCGCAACAGGAGATCGTAGAATTATTTCCGAGATAAGAGTTTATTAATCTTGCGCCGTATTTTAATTGAGAATTTGATGCCACATAAAAGCGAACTGCTTTCACTCCGTAGAAAATTTTACAGCCATAATCTACTATTCCGTTTACCAGTTCGCATCCTTCACCAATTTGAGTTTTTGCAAGTGAAGAAGAGTTAATAGTAACATTTTTTACTTTATTGGCACCTTTCAGATACGCATCCGTTCCAATATTTACATCTTTTAGGATGCGGCAGTTTTTAATAACTGTACGGTCACCAATGGTTCCATAATATCCCCTGCGTGTGTCAAATTTTTTGTCTGTAAATTCTTTTAATTTTTGCTGAAGTTTTTTATTATCGCGGTAGCGGCTCCATAGATAAGCATCACCAGGTAACATACCATCAAAGGGAACAATTGCTCGACCTCCATTTTCATTACATACTTCAAGCCATATCCTTCTGCTCTCCGTCTCCTGTTGTTTTAAAATACCGTTGCCAAATTTGGAATGTTCGGTAGTAGCAATTTCATTAACGTTTACCAGAATTACTTCCGTTCCAATAATATAATGTGATATATAATTTACGTTGTCGACAACTACGTTATCGCCAAAGTCGCAACTAATAATGGTACTGTTATATAAACCAACCGGCCTGCGAAGATTATGAAACTCGAGATAAAAAGATTCTAATTTACCAATGCGTACCAATCCAAAAAACTTACAATTTTGTACCTGTTCAGGGTTAAATGCATCGCTTACCAATAGTTGATTCCAGTCGTCGGATGTATTTCGGTTACGAACTAACAATTCAATTTCAAAAGCGCTGAGCTTTCTGTACTGAATACCATTGTTATTTTGAAGATTACGGAGATAGTATTCATCTTTCCCTTTTGGGAGGTATTCTGCCGGAATGAAATTATAGCCAAGCGAATTAATGGGACTGCGTTCAATATGGTTCATAAGATGATAAGTGAATAGTGAAAAGCGAATAGTAAAAAGTAAATAGTAAAAAGTGAAAAGTAATAATCTAACTTCTAACTTCCGTCTCCTAACTTCTGACTTCTGACTCCTGACTTCTGTCTCTTAACTTCTGTCTTCTGACTTCTGACTCCTAACTCCTAACTTCTGTCTCCAAACTTCTAACTCCCGACTTCTAACTTCTTACCTACTCAACTGTTACACTCTTTGCCAGGTTGCGTGGTTTATCTACATCCAATTCTTTGGCAACTCCAATATAATAGGCTAATAATTGCATGGGGATTGTGCTAAGCATGGGTGCTATAATTTCATCTGCTTCCGGTATTTCAATAAAATCATCTGCCATCTCCATAATGGTTTGATCGCCTTCAGTAATAACGGCAATCACTTTTCCTTTTCTTGCTTTTATTTCCTGGATATTACTTACTATTTTTTCGTGATAGGAATCTCTGGTAGCTATAAATACCACGGGCAACGACTCATCTACCAAAGCAATAGGGCCATGCTTCATTTCTGCCGCGGGGTATCCTTCGGCGTGAATGTAGGAGATCTCTTTTAATTTTAACGCGCCTTCAAGGGCCACCGGGAAATTATATCCACGGCCCAGGTATAAGAAGTCTCTTGCATCTTTATATTTTTCAGCAACTTCCTTAATCTTATCGTTTTGCTTTAATACAATTTCTAATTTACCAGGTATTTCATGTAATTCATTTAGTAAATGTAAAAAGCGGACTTTATCAATCGTTCCTTTCGCGTACGCGATTTTTATTGCAATCATTGTAAGTACCGCCAATTGAGCAGTAAATGCCTTTGTACTGGCAACACCTATTTCAGGTCCTGCATGCGTATAGGCGCCACTGTTTGAGACGCGCGCAATGGAGGAGCCCACTACGTTTACTATCCCAAAGATGATAGCTCCCTGTTCTTTTGCTTTTTCAATGGCAACGAGCGTATCTGCTGTTTCGCCACTTTGCGAAATAGCAATGATTACATCACCTTTATGGATAACCGGGTTTCGATATCGAAATTCTGATGCATATTCTACTTCAACAGGGGTTCTGCAAAGTTCTTCAAAAATATATTCAGCAATTAAACCGGCATGCCAACTGGTTCCGCAGGCAACAATAAGAATGCGTTGAGCGTTTTTTAACTGTTCAAGATAATTTTCAACGCCTGCCATGGTGATCGTTCCGTCTACGTAATCCAGTCTTCCTCGCAGGCAATCAAAAATAGTTTGGGGTTGCTCAAAAATTTCTTTGAGCATAAAATGCTCATACCCCCCTTTTTCAATCGCGGCCAGTTCAATATCCAGTTTCTGCACATAGGGAGTTATTGTTTCATTGCCCAGGTTTTTTAATACGAGCTCATCCGCCTTTATAATTGCCAGTTCATAATCATTTACATAAACAACCTCTTTAGTATATTCAAGCATCGGGCTGGCGTCTGAACCTAAAAAATGTTCGCCCTTGCCTATGCCAATTACTAACGGACTTCCTTGTCGTGCAGCTATAATGGTACCCGGGTCATCCTGATTTAATAAAAGTATTACATAGGCACCAACTACCCGTTTTAATGCAATCCTAACGGCTTCCTCCAGGTTACATTGGTTATTGCTTTTTATTTCTTCAATAAAATTTAGTAATACTTCGGTATCGGTATCGCTTTTGAATGTATAGCCTTTATTGGTGAGTTCTTTTTTTAAGAGGGAATAGTTTTCAATAATGCCATTATGAATCATGGCTAATTTTCCGCTGGCAGATGTATGTGGATGTGCATTACGGTCATTTGGTTCACCATGGGTAGCCCAACGCGTATGCCCTATGCCGGTATGGCCGTGAAGATCCATGCCTACTACGAAATCTTCAAGGTCGGCAACTCTGCCTTTTTTCTTATAAACTTTTAGTCCTTTATTTAAGAGTGCTACACCCGTACTGTCGTATCCCCGGTATTCCAGTCTTTTTAATCCTTTTATAATTACCGGATAGGCCTCCCTTGATCCTGTATATCCTACAATTCCGCACATAATTTTTCTAAGATTTGGTGATGGTCATTTTCCTGATACGCAAACGTTTGTGCAATATTAGAAAAATTCCTCCATTTACTGTAAGACAATATTTCGTCAGAGCATGATTCTTATAATTTTTTTTACAATAAAAGTCCTTTTAGAAGAAAGAATGCAAGGGAGAAATAAATAACCAGTCCGGTAACATCCACCATGGTAGCTACAAAAGGTGCCGAACTTACGGCTGGGTCGGCGCCTAGTTTTTTTAATAAAAGAGGAAACATAGAACCACTTAAAGTTCCCCAAAGTACCACGCCCAGCAATGAAATGCCAACGGTTAATGCAATCATTATATAATGTTCGCCATAAAGTTCTGGAAACAAAGAGGACCAAACAACGATTCGTATAAAACCAATTAATCCCAATATACTTCCCAATAACAAACCTTGAATAATTTCACGTCGAAGCACTCTCCACCAATCGGCAATCGTTAATTCACCCACGGCCATTGCCTGTATGATAAGTGTAGAAGCCTGTGAACCGCTATTGCCTCCGCTGGAAATAATCAGTGGTACAAATAGAACCAGCACTACAGCTTTGGCAATTTCATCTTCAAAATATTTCATAGCGGTAGCGGTAAGTAACTCTCCTAAAAATAACACGATAAGCCATACTACTCTTTTCTTAAATAATTTCAGAAAAGGCATTTCAAGATAAGGTTCATCGAGCGCTTCGGTTCCTCCTATCTTTTGCATGTCTTCACTGAATTCTTCATTAGCAACCCACAGTACGTCATCAATGGTTACAATACCCAACAATATATTTTTATCATCTACCACGGGTAAAGCCATGCGATTATTCATCTTAAACGTTTGGTTGGCCACTTCCTGGTCCTCAATCACATTAAGTGTAATAAATCGATGATCTATGATATCCTCTACAATTTTTTCAGGATTGGCGAGAATTATTTCACGGATACGGATATCATCAATAAATTCTCCTTTATCGTTTACTACATAAATTACGTCAATCGTTTCACTATCCTTGCCTACTTCACGAATGTGCTCAATAACTTCCCGAACAGTCCAGTCTACCTGTACTGCTATATAATCCGGGGTCATTAATCTACCCACACTTCCATCGGGGTACCCTAATAACGATAAGGTAATTTTTCGTTCTTCCGGATCCAATAGTTTGATCAGCTCCTTTACTACTTCGCTGTTTAATTCTTCTAAAAAGGAAGTACGATCATCGGCCGGTAATTCATTTAATAATTCTGCTGTTTTAAAAGGTGTTAATTCATGAATAATATTTTTTTGAGTGGGAATATCCAATATCTTAAACACTTTGGCGGCCCGGTGTACACTCATATTGCCTACAATCTGGTGTTCGTATTCAGGAAATTCATTAATAAGTTCCGCTACATCACTGATATTTTGATCGTTCAGAAAATCGCGGATTTGCAGCACATCTTCTTTCTGAAGGATGTCCAGGAACTGCTGTTGTAAGGTGGGCTCATCAAATTCCAAACTCATACTGCAAAATACAAATTCTAAATCCTAAATTGGAATTGGAAATACATTAATAATTTGAGTTTCATTTTTTGAACAATTGGATTCTATGATTTTATCCGGTTTATTTATTGGGCAAACAGGTGCTATGGGGAAGGGCGTTTTTACAAGTGAACACATCGAAGCAAATCTTACAATAGAAATATCGCCGGTAATTGTAATGAGTGGGGAGGAGCGAAAAATGCTCGATCAAACCTTATTGCGTGATTATATTTTTGAATGGGGGCCCGATCAACAGCAATGTTGTATGGCATTGGGGTATATAGCTATGTATAATCATTCATATGCATCCAATTGCGAATACGAAATGGATTTTGAAACAGGTAGTATTACAGTAACCACTATTCGCTTTATAAAAGCAGGTGAAGAGTTGTTTATAAATTATAATGGAAGCTGGAATGATGAAAAGGTGTTGTGGTTTGATGCGAAGTGAGATATGGAGGAGTCAGAAGAAAGAAGTCGGAAGACCGAAGACCGAAGAAAGAAGTCGGAAGACCGAAGACCGAAGACCGAAGAAAGAAGTCGGAAGACCGAAGACCGAAGACCGAAGAAAGAAGTCGGAAGATAGAAGAAAGAAGTTGATAAAATAGATAATTCTCAATTGAATCAATAACAAGGCTCTGTAATATTACTCATACAAAAACATAACAAACCTGTATACATAACGGATACCCTTATTTTTTTATACACTTGCAACGTGGAGCTAACAGATTGAACGGATCAGTGCAATCAGCGAGTATCCGCTGCATCCGTTAAATCGGTGTTGCCGTCGTCCCTATTATTTTATACAATAGCAACACGGAGCTAACAGATTGAACGGATAAGAACGGATCAGTACAATCAGTGAATATCCGTTGCATTCGTTAAATCGGTGTTGCCATCGTCCCTATTATTTTATACAATAGCAACA
>JBJXDV010000102.1:0-10820 GCA_046153465.1 Chitinophagaceae bacterium | reverse complement strand
ATAACTCCGTTTACAAGATCACCACCTTCGGGGAAAAAATTCACGATGTAGGATGAATTAGATTTTTGTTGCTGTGCTTCCGTTTGAACCGGCTTATATATATAAATTGATTTATGATACAAAAAATTTTTATCAAAATTCAGCATCCATGGCGTATAGGCACGAACGATATAATTGCCCGGCAAAAGACTGTCAGGCAAATCAAAATTCCCATTGACAGTACCTGCAAGAACAGGGAGCCTTTTTTCGAGAATAATCCTATTATTCTCATTAATGAGTTCAACCATCAAATTTGCACTTAGGTCACTAAGTAGAAATCCGTTTAACAGGTAGGCTTTAAACCAAATAGTTTCACCGGCCAAGTAAACTTCCTTGTCGTAATGTATGTATAAACGTTCCTGCGGGAAACTATCTTTCAATTGTTGCAATACCTGCCGGGGTTTTTGACCAGCAAGAAAAAAACAGAGAAGTAGCAATGTAATAGTAAGTAGTTCCTTTTTCATAGAATAGCAATTTACCATGAAAATATGAATTCAGCCTACCATTCATATTATTTTTAAGACATAACGTAAAAGAATACACCAAATGCTCTGTGCAGGTGGCTAAACAAACTAATGTGACCTCATTTCCATAATCCCATTAACTGAAAGGGAGCCCAATAATATGGATCTTCGTACCCCGATTGCTTTTTCAGATACATCTGAGCCTGTTGTAAAGCTTGAACTTTATCCATTGTGTGGAGATACTCATAGAATTTATTAATAAATATGCGGGTTGCCTTATCGTCTACCTGCCATAGAGTAGCTATCACTGTTGGCACTCCCATTTCAATAAAGGCGGAAGCGGTGCTGATGGGCCAACCTTCCGCTACTTCCCTGATAACAGCCGTTTCGCAGGCAGATAAGGTAACCATGCGAAAGCGATCGATATCTGTCATTGATTGAATTTGCGCAATGGTTAATCTACCATTATCATGATTAGCGGGATCTGATGCAAGCACCAGGTACGAGCTATCTGCGTTGCCATAATCCAGCACTCCATGAGTTGCGAGGTGAAGAATATTGAAATTTCCTTTATTGCCCAACACATTCTTCTTAGTTGCCTGTTCCCGGAGAAATATCACTGTTTGGGGTAGTTGTACCTGGAGAGCTTTAACTTCATCTTCCGCGTTGGGTAACGATTTATCTGCATTCCCTACCGCCAATACTCTAAATTCAGTTACCGGTTCATTAAAGCCGCTGGTTATAGTAGAAATTTTATTCACATAAAACAATTGCTTTTGCTCTCCAAAATACTCGATTGCCCCTGCTTCATCTTTGTATATCAATGCATCAAAAGGCACAAAACATAAGAAGCCACTTGGAACAATGGCAATACGTTGTTTTTGACTGATATCTTTTATCAACGGCTTTATTAATAATTCATAAAGCTCTGCAGCCAATTGATTTTTATCTGACTTACCAACTGGTGTACTACCGGCCACGCTCAATTTTCCACCTCTGATATCATTAGCCGAATTTACAGAATGGGCATTGAGTGCATAAAAGTTTTTAATTTTTTGTTGCAGCAGCATTCGATTTATCGGAATATCTTTAATAAAAATTGTATCCTTCATTACCACAAAAATACTCATCTCTTTATCCGTTACCAGGTAACTTATTACGGCAACATCTGGGGGTATTTTCCGTCGCTGTGCCATAAATTCCGTTGGGTCAAATGTTTTAAATTCTTTCAGGTTGGGGTATTTTACTTTAAGTTCGTTTACATATGCCTTATATTGCTCCGAAGTAACAGAACGCATTTTTTCCCATTGAGCTATTTGCTCTTTATGCTGCAACTGTTCTGGCTTTGCCTTTTCCCTGGCAATTTCATTTTCAAATAGCGACTGTTGTTTACGCAGTTCTTTTTCTTTAGCGACCGCCTCATTTGCATCAGCATTATCATATGATATGGCGGTGCTGCCTAATCGAAGTTTAATATTCTCAGCATTTGCCTTTTCCATATAAACCAATGCCTCCTCTACCCTTCCTTGCTTTTTTAATTGTACTACCATTTTCTGATACAACTCAACTATACTCTCATCGCTGGAAAATATTTTCTTTGCATCTACTCCTGTAATTTTGCTTTTGATCTTTTCAACCTCTTGTATTGCAGTTTTTAAGTAATCAATTCCCTGCCCACTATTATCAGAAGCCAATTGAATATCTGCCAGTGTACTATATGCCTTCCAGGCATAATTGCGGAATTGAGTTTGATCCGAAAACTTAATGCAGTCTAATAATTTCTTCTCTGCAAGTGCAGGCTGATGACTATCATAAAGCATTTGTCCCCATGCCTGAAAAAGTTGTATAAGTACAATTTTCTCACCTCCTATGCTTAATAATGAGTCAGCAGTTCGGAAATACTTTTCCGCAACCGAATAATTTAAATTGTTACTCTGTAATCGGCCATAGATCATGTTCGACAAATACAATTGCCGGTTATTTTTCTGCACGATACCCATTTTTAAGGATTCCAGCAACCACTTCTCCGCTTCCTTATTTTTTTTCTGATCTACCAATACTTCTCCAATATTACTTTTTACAAGTGAAATAAAGGCAGGGTCATCGCTGTATTTATCAAGCAACATACGTGTTTGTTCAAATTGCTTTAGTGCTGCTTCGTAATTTTTTTGGTGATAAAAAATAGTACCGATATTATTCGCGACTGAAATTCGCGGTTTTTCCAATCCAAGCTTTTTATAGATACTATCAGTAGTATAATAGTATTTTAATGCCTCATCAAATTCTCCTTGTTGGTTTCGGATATTACCCTGGTCGAGATAAACCGATGCAATTCCCCAGGGATTATCTTTTTCGCGGTAAATAGCAAGTACTTCTTCTATGCTTTTAAGCGCAGCACTAAATTCTCCTTTGGTATAATAATAGGTAGAGAGTCCATAGTTTGCTGAAGCAATACTATACGCATTATTAATCTGCTTTGCAACTACCAGAGATTTTTCAAATTGATCGCGTGCCTTTTCAAAATCGCCCCGATAATTATAATAATAGCCATAATTTATATAAACAGCAGCTATATTTTCCTTGTCTTCTAATTTTTGATAAATGGTCATAGCTCTATCGTAATAAACCAGGGCACTATCATACTCGTTAAGAAAACTATAGAGACTTCCAATTTTATTTTGACAAAATGCGATATTCCGATCACTCTTTGTTTGTTCGGCCAGTATTAAAGCCAATTGCATTTTCCCAATTGCATCTTTATAGTCTTCTTTAAGAAATTGTGCTACAGAACCTCTGTTCATGTATGAATACAACAATCCCGAACGGTCGTTTATCTCTCGCTGAATGGCAATCGCCCGAACAAAATATTCGTCGGCTTTCGACATTTTTTTATCTTCATAAAACATGCTACCCATTGCACTTAACAAATCCGCTTCTTTATTTCTGGATTTAATAGAAACGTATAATTTCAGCGCTTCCAGATAGTTTTTTTCTGCTTTTACATAATCCTTAATTTTTAAATAATTGGAAGCAACATCTTCCAACAATTCACCATAGTCTTCTTTTGCTTCTATCTTTTTAAAAATATCCAAGGCTTTTTGATAAGCCTCACTACTCTTTGCAGCGTCACCACTTTCCTTATACAGGCCACCTATTTTTTTCCAGCTACCTGCTTCTCCTTTTAAATTGCCTGCTTCTCTTCTCAGACTTATGGATTGATTATGTGCATTTATTGCACTATCAAATTTTCCAAGGCTCCACCAAACTTGCCCAATGTTTGACATGGAGTGGGCGGCATCATTTTTTTCACCAACTTGAAGATGTTGCTTAAATGCTAATTCGTACTTATTTTTTGCTTCACGATAATTACCAAGTTTACTTAAGAGGTATGCCTGATTATCCATAGCATCCGCCTGCGCTTCAATATCGCCCAGGGTTTTTTGAAAAGTATACTCCTGTTCATAAAAATTTGCGGCCTGCTGATAGTCGCCCATTTTTTCAAACGATTTTCCAACCAGGCGGTATAGATTAGCTGTTTGCTTTCTTGCTTCCAGTGATCGCTCCGACGAAATATAGGATAGTCCTTTTTTATATTGGTCGATGGCATTACTATAATTGCTTTGATTGTATAGTGCATCACCGACTCCCCAGTAAGAACGTGCGATTGAAATTTTTTGTTCGTCTGACGTATCTGTTTTGAATCGGTTCAATCGCATTTGCAACACCTGCTGATACATTTGCTGCGACTCTTTATACATGTATTTAGTGGAATAATTAGCGCCAAGATTATTTATACAAAAACTCAAACCTTTCTCATCTTTACCCTTTTCAAAAGAAGCCTTTGCTTTAAGATAGGATTCCATAACTTCATCGTACTTTTTCTCGCCATCCTGTATTTTTGCCAGATTGAAAAAACTCCAGCCAATCAAATCCGGATCATTATAAAATACTGCTAAACGCTGAATGATTTTATTCCATTTATATTCTTCGTCAAACTTATTGCTAAGCGCCAGGTTTTGTACATCTACCAGCCAGGCCGTAAAAAAATCTTCTTTGATATCCTTTTCATAAAATTTAAGGTAATTATTGAATTCCCGATCAGTCTTGGCTCCAGCCAAACTATCCATTATTTCGTCAGATCCCGGTGGCGCGTTATTGATTAGCCAGGTAGCATAGGTTTCCGAAATTTTCCATTCACCACCCATATACTTTCCCGGGTAACTACGCACAAACCCTAAAAAAGCTTTCAGGTCGCCGATAGTCGATCTATTCATTGCCTGTTTCCAGGTTATCCCTTTAAAACGACCACGGGTAATATTTTCTTTTGGGTTATAGGTGGTATCCTCTTTTATCATTTCATAAATCTCCACAACGGCGTCCAACATACGCTGATATATTTCTTTCTCCAATTGAGGCGACGCATAGTACATCAGAGTGCGGGGATGTCCCAAGGTTTCGCGGTAATTATCTAAAAATTTAATATTCTTTAAGGATACTTCCAGGAAAATATCTTTTTCAGTGTGTTTTGGAAAGCGGATAGGAACAGCTACCAAATCTTCTTGATACACGGAATAAAAACTATCCTTTGGGTTGATAAGCTGTATTAATGCCCTTGAATAATTTGGATAAACTTCAGTAATTTTTGCAGAACCCAGCAAGCGGTTTGAACGATCTTCCTCCTTCGATTTATGCTTTCCAAATACTTCTGCATCTGCTCCTTCGAACACGCCATCATTAGAGCCACCATCAATAGTAACTTCTATTGAATAGTCTGAATTTTTTTTCAACGATAATATAGACCGAAACGCAAGAATTGTTTCCTGCTGTTTTTGGTAAGGGAAATTAAAGACTATATTTTTTGCGCTCGTTTCATTATAAAGAGCTGCAATCGATTTAATAACTTTTGTAATATTTTGAGAACTTTTTGCTTTCCGGTATTGCTCAATCGAAAGATAATAGGCTTCATGGGCCTTTGAATATTCCTTTACTATTTCATACAATATACCCGAACTAAAATAGCAATTTGCCATAAATAATGGATCTGCCATTGCAATTTTTAATTCTTCCTTAGCAGCCATAAAAAATTCTTCGGCCGCATCCGCATATTTTTTTTGCGATGAATCTGAATAAGCTTTAGTATATATTTTTTTTGCGACGGGGTTTTTTTGGGCCTGAACTGAATAGCCAATGAAGAAAGCAATCATCCCAACAACAACTCGCAAACAATAATTCATCATTATAGGTTTAGAAATTATTACCCGGTTAAGATACGTTTTGATTGGGTATTTTATCTACCCACTGGTACTGATTTGAATGCTCACTTGAAAAACCACCAGGATACCCAACTTATTTTCGGATTTTTGCCTTTCAAAATTCTTGAAAATAATGACACAGGTTTCCACAGAAAACTTATATGCGCAATATAAAGAACGAATGCGAAGAATTGCCGATGTTCGATATGCTTCGGCTGTTTTACAGTGGGATCAGGAAACCTATTTACCCTCTAAAGGTGCAAGTTTTCGTGGGCAGCAGATTGCATCCTTATCAGAAATAGCTCATCAACTGTTTACAGATGTCAACCTGGGTACATTACTCGAGGAGCTTTCGTTAAGAAACAATCTGAATTCCTTTCAAAAATGTAATATCGAACGTTCATCAGAGGATTATCTTAAGCAGCAAAAATTCAGTACAGGTTTTGTTCGAAAGCTTGCTGAAACTACACAAAAGAGTTTTCACAGTTGGATAGCCGCAAGAGCCCAAAATAATTTCAAACCATTTCAAGACGACTTATCCAATCTTATTGAATTAAAAAAAGAAGAAGCAGCGCTGTTGGGTTATTCAAGTCATCCGTATGATGCCTTATTAAATGATCACGATAAGGGATCAACTACTCAATTATTGGATGGTTTGTTTGATAGTATTCGAAATCCCCTGAAAGAATTGTTTGATCGCATAATGGCCAGGCCACAGGTAAAGGATGATTTTCTTTTTCAATTTTTCCCAAAGCAGCTCCAGTGGGATTTTGGATTGGAGGTTTTGCGAGATATTGGATATGATTTTGAAGCAGGCAGGCAGGATTTAGCCGAGCATCCATTTACAACCAGTTTTAATTGTAAGGATGTGCGGGTAACTACCCGAATAGATGAAAACAATTTAGGTTCGATGATTTGGAGTTGTATTCATGAAGGCGGGCATGCACTTTATGAGCAGGGATTACCAGAATCAGAATACGGTTTGCCAATGGGAGAAGCAGCTTCGTATTCGATACATGAATCTCAATCGAGGTTATGGGAAAATCATATCGGGCGCAGCCTGCAATTTTGTGAAAAATACCTGCCTCGTCTTCAGCAGTCTTTTCCGCAACAATTAGAAAATATTTCAGTTATTGATTTTTATAAAGGCATAAATAAGGTTCAGCCTTCTTTTATTCGTACAGAGGCTGACGAACTTACCTATCATTTTCATGTGCTCATTCGGTATGAAATTGAAAAAGGACTAATAGAAGGATCGATTCAAACAAAAGATATTCCTGCTTACTGGAATGAACTTTATTACACTTATTTCAAATTAAAAATTCCGGATGACAGGAGCGGCTGTCTTCAGGATGTTCATTGGAGCCATGGCAGTTTTGGATATTTTCCAACCTATACTCAGGGTAGCTTTTATGGTGCTCAATTCCATGCATCGGCGTTGAAAGAAAAAAATAATAAAAATGAAAAACAGATATCGAATGAGGATAACAAGGCGTTATTAAAATGGCTGCACAAAGAAGTGTATGAGTACGGCAGAATGTACACCAGCGAAGAATTATGCTTGAAAATCAGCGGAGAAACCCTAAACACACAATATTTATTAGACTATCTGCTTGCTAAATACGATAATATTTACCAATTTTAGGACAGCAAATATATCTTTATGAAAAAGTGTCTAGCATTTTTTACCTTTCTGGTTCTTACTACCACGTTATTTTCCTGTAAAAAGGCAGTGGAGAATAAACAGCAGGACTTAATTACGAGCGCAATTGTTGATGGTATATGGGTAGTGGATCAATACCTCGAAGGAACCAATAATATCAGTAGTGATTTTTTAAATTATGATTTTAAATTCAATGCAGATGGCACTGTTTCCGGAACAAAAGCAAGCAATGCTACTGCAGGAACCTGGTCGAGTAATATTTCCAACTATTCCATTACGTCTAATTTCCCATCGGCTAATGACCCGCTACAAAAGATGAACGGCGTTTGGATAATAACAGATAGCTATTGGGATTTTGTAAAAGCAGAAATGACTACTTCTGGTGGAAAAAACATTCTGCATTTGCGTAAAAAGCCCTGATTTTTTTTCAAAAAATAATTGAGTATAGTTTTTGCAGCCATGTAAAGGCTGCTTTTTGTTTTACGGATGCTTTTATAACAATCATATTTTTTCGACTTGAATGCTAGTCAATTATCGAATGTGGAATTCAAAGGTTCCGCTAAAATTGTTGCTTATAATCGGGCTGGTATCTTGGGTTATTCCTAATTATCGCCATTTTGTTTACCGGCTTTCCCCTAACAAAACGAAAGAATTCCTGCCATTAACCCATCATAAAGAAGAATCAAGAATTAATCCGGGTATTTGGCCTTCTAAAATTTATGGATATTCTTTACCCAATTCTGTACTAATCACTGTTCAGCAACCGTTTATTATAGTAATAATGCTGGTAAATTTTACTTGTGGCCTAGTGGCTTGTAATTCTTTGAAGGGAGTTCACAGGGTTATTGAAATAATTAAAGTTTGATTTTTGGATGTTTGGTCCATATTTCAATTACTGTATGCGGCAATTCTTTAGGTTTAAATACCTAAGTTTAAAGGGGCGATTTTGAATTATAGATACAACGAATAAGGGTGTATTTGAAATGTTGATGAAAGAGTTTATGTTTTTTTCAATAACGGCAATCTTTTTGCACCCAATTCGTTTTCGCCCAACGAAGAAGCAAAGAATGACGTATTCAAATTAGTGTGGACCTAGGTATTTGTTTGTTGATGGCTTTCGCTTTTTAAGAATAGGTGGAAAACTGTTATCTGAACGAACAACTCATAGACAAACTATTCCGACAAAGCAATGGAAGATTTGAATAATGGAAAAAATCACCTGCAGTCGGATATGTATATACTCTGAAAATTATAGTTAATAAACCGGCCATTTTGTGTTGGAATGTAACCTTGTCTTAATCCGGTAAACACTGAAATCTTTTATTGAAAAAATGAGCATGGAAAGACGTTTTAGTAATTATAATAAAAAATCCAGGAAGCTTCTAGCGGGAAATTGTCGGTGGCTTTTAATAGTACTCTTATCATTAAATTGCCTGGTTACTTTTGGTCAGCTTCCTGTGCCGAATTTTAGTGGCAGTCCTATCACTGGGTGCTCGCCGGTTACTGTACGATTTACTGATCAATCAACTGGCAGCCCTTCCTTTTGGAACTGGGATTTAGGAAACGGTACTTTATCAACCCTGCAAAATCCTGTTGCAACCTATACCACTCCGGGAAATTATACGATTACATTAGTTGTAAGAAATGCTAATGGTATTAACTCTATAACCAAAACCGATTATGTAGTAGTTAGTCCTTCGCCAAGTCCAAATTTTTCTGCAAATATTACTACAGCCTGTATTCCCGCAACGATCCAATTTACAGATAACAGCATACCAAATGCCGGAACAATCACACAATGGAATTGGGATTTTGGTGATGGAAATACTTCTACACAACCCAATCCGACACATCAATATACGATCAATGGGTTTTATACAGTTACTCTTAAAGTTACCAGCAGTACGGGCTGCCAGGCAACAGTATCAAAAGGAAATTATATAAGAATTGTATCTGGTGTTACAGCAGATTTTAAGTTTATACCTCCGGTAAACTGTAACGCACCATTTCTTGTTAACTATACAGACCTAACAAGCGGGCCGGGTACCTTAAGTTACCAGTGGGATTTCGGAAACAGTACAAGTTCAACACTGACGAATCCAAGCGCCATTTACGGTGCACCCGGAACTTATAGTGTGCAGTTAACCGTTACAAGTCAATTTGGATGTTCAGGTACAGTACAAAAGCAGGTTACAATTCCAAGTACGAATACTATTTTTACAAACCCGGATACTGTATGTATTGGAAGCAATGTTAATTTTCAAAACACTTCGTCACCCGTACCAATATCTGCAGTTTGGGATTTTGGAAACGGAAAAAATTCTACCAAAATCAGCGACACAACATCTTATGCTGCTTCAGGAACTTATCAGGTAAAACTGGTGAATAAGTATTTAACCTGTAAGGATTCGATCACAAGAAATATCGTAGTCAGGCCAAACCCAACTGTTGATTTTACTGCACCTAATGTTATTGCCTGCAAAGCTCCCTTCCCAGTAAACTTCCAGGATATTTCTCCTGGTGCTGTTAGCTGGCAATGGAATTTTGGCGATGGGGGAAATTCAACCTTGCAAAATCCAACTCACCAATACAACACTGCCGGGCAGTATACAGTAACCTTAACCATTACTGATAGTAAGGGGTGCCAGAATTCTGTAAGCAAATCTTCCTTTGTTCGCATTATAAAACCTACGGTTGCTATCGGTAATGCACCAGCGGGTGGTTGTGTTCCCTTTACGTTCAACCCGATTGCCGCTGTAAATGCTATTGATGGTGTTGCTTCGTATTTCTGGGATTTTGGAGATGGATTTACAAGTACTTCACCAACCCCAAGTCATACTTATGCCAGTGTTGGGAATTATACCTTAAAACTTGTTATTACTACTACAGGGGGTTGTACAGACTCTATAATAATCAGCAATGGTGTAAGAGTAGGGACTCCTACTGTTGCGAATTTCTCGGCATCACCTTTAAGTGTATGCGCAAAAGATTCAGTAAGCTTTACGGATCCGTCAGCAGCCCCAGTCGACGGGTGGAGCTGGGATTTTGGAGATGGGGGAGTTTCTTCATTACAAAACCCCAAGCATCTTTATTCTGATACCGGTTATTTTTCTGTTACACTTATAGCTTATAATAATGGTTGTGGCCAATCAGTAACCCGTAACCAATACGTTCTTATATTGCCGCCAATAGCTCATTTTACTACGTTAGTTACCTGTAACAATAAAAGACAGGTAACGTTTACGAACGATTCAAAAACGGATCCTGCCTATGGCCCTATTACTTATTTGTGGGAATTTGGAGACCCTGGAAACAACACGGCTTCTACTTTAAATACTACTTTCACTTACCCAACGATTGGCAATTTTACAGCAAAACTAACGGTAACCAACGGTGGTTGCA
>JBJXDV010000101.1:0-5552 GCA_046153465.1 Chitinophagaceae bacterium | reverse complement strand
ATCTTTTTTGATGCTAACTCCGAAAAGATATTTATAGGTCGACCCATCTATAACATATCCTTTTATGAGGCCGGGTACCGATTGAACAACTTGTGAAATACCGGGAACCAGGAATAAGATCAGGCAAAGTATACCACTGCAACATCTCCGAAAAAAAAAGCTCCATTCAAAAACAGCCATAAATACAGATATTATATAAATCTGCCAAAGCTATTCGATCAGTGTAACGGGAATGTTAAGAAACCATTATCTTATATTATAAACAGCATTATGAAGAGATTGGTAAATTTTTTGTGGAAAACTTTTTAATAAAAGAAGTATTAAGACTTTTGTATAAATAAAATAGCAACGAGCCATCTTATTGTAAAAGAAGGAAGGCCCGTTCAAGGATTGGATCTTTTCCATTTGTTTCATCGATAGGGGAGATGTTTATGAAAATATCGGGCTCAATACCATTTTCTATAGAAACTTTGGCGGGCGACAAGGTTTTAGTTGCTGAAAATTGTAATTTCCAACCATTGGCAAGAATGTAATTTGCCGGAACACTACCTCCTCCGCCTGTTTGATCACCTATGATAGTTACTAAAGGTAATTCAGACATATAAAGTACAAAATCATTACAGGCGCTAAAACAGGATCGATTGGTAAGTAACACTACTTTCTTTGGATAATTTATTCTTGCCGGGTTTAAATAGTATGGTCTGGGGTCATGAAAGTTATCATGCTCAATTCCTTTTTTAAATAATTCATATTTTACCAATTTTCGTTCAGGCATAAATCGGCCAGCAAGTTTATCTGCATTGGATGATTTACCACCCGGATTACTACGTATATCCACAATCAGACCTTTTGTATTGTTCATAGCCATCATGAGCTGGTCAAGTTCTTCTTCAGTTATACTTTCAGCGAATGATTTATAATATATATATCCTACTTCGGATACGATTTTAAATTGAACCGGGCCAATTTTTTTGAAATCGTTTTTAAGGTAGGTATTCAGGACATTTGTATAGTTAAAATTTTTAGGAAATAGCCGGAAGAAATCATCGTAGGCCGCTGTGTCTTTTTTATTCATAAGCACAACATGTCCATCTTTTAATTTGTCTAACATCTCAGAAAGTACCTTGAATAAGTCTCCTTCGCTCATAGTTGGGATCACTCTTGATTTATAATCTTGATAAAC
Source organism: Chitinophagaceae bacterium (assembly GCA_046153465.1). Lineage (GTDB taxonomy): Bacteria > Bacteroidota > Bacteroidia > Chitinophagales > Chitinophagaceae > Endoryza. The sequence goes on along the minus strand of JBJXDV010000101.1, from coordinate 4,369 downwards.
CGTATTCCAATTGAGTTGCTTAACAGAAAAGAGAGCATACTGCTGATCAATAGTAATCCATAATTCCTCGAAAATTGACTCGGGATCTGATAAAGGTTTTTTAAGATGAAGAATTTTTTCGCAACTTCCTACAATAAAAAAGAGTGCACATAAGAACACAATAAAACGACCGCGTAATAAAAATCGGTTTGTCATCAACTATGGTTAATTATAATGTAAAACTGTATAGTAATCCTATCTGGTGAAATGCATGAATTACTTCCCTGTTTGTTTTAATATGAAAATACTCCCAGGTATACACAATAGAAATGTTTGAACCATTCGCCATTTTCTTTTCAATGTTTACTTTATTTTTTAAGTTAAAGTAAGCAGGGATTAGCGCAGCATTCCATCCATTAAGAAATCCTGCCGTTGAATTGCCTTCCCCGGCCAGTGCTTCCGATGTTTGAGAGGATCCAAAAATCGGTTGTTTGATAGCAGAAACTACCGGAAGAATAATACGATTGATGATCCTTGTTCCTGCTATTTTTTTAGGAGCATAGACTATTCCCAACTGTATACCTAAAGAAGCAACGGATTCAAAAGATTTATTATTATTTATAAGGTCAAAGGTTCTTTTAGAATAAAAATAACCGGTTGCCGCACCTGCACCCCATTGAAAAGGGCTTTTTTGAGAAAATTTTCTGTTATAAAGATTGGTGTATTCAAACCCAAGATGTTTATAGGTTAAGCTGTTGGTTTCGTCTTTTCCGATTTTCATTGACCCCCCGGTGTAGAAAAAAGAAAGCTTATGCGCTGCTTCTTCTTTATTGTATTCTAAGGCTGCGGTAGCTGTTAAACCAATCCCATGAAGCGTAAGAGAACTTATTTTCTTATCTATTCCTGAAAGATTGGTTGCTGAAATACCGGTTTGTATCCAAAAGGAAGAATTGTTGCTTTGATTCTTTTGCTGGCCAAAATTTTTCTTCGAAAGCATTAAAAATAATAATATGATAAACCTGCCTCTCATTTGAGCGAAATAATTATTTAAATGATTCAATAGCCTGGATGAAGTTTGTTGTTGCTACCGACCAATATTACTAAACAATGAATTTATACCATTGTTATATTAACTCCAGACTACAAATAACAACTTCTTTTCCGTCATTTATCCACAATGTAAAATAAAAATAGAAAGGTAACAGTGGCTTAACAATTAGTTAAATGTGGTAGGTGACCTTCATCCCCGAAATAGATGTTTCAAAATAAACTTGCCATGGTTGATTATTGAATAGTACACTATTTAATTCCCTAATCTCTAACGTTAAACCCTTTAAACAAAAGTTCTTTCCTGGAAAGGGTTTGGTCTGATATAGTTGTTAAGAAATAAATAAGTTGGAATTACTTAAATGAGTTTTATAAATAAAAAGAAAATAAGTAATTATTAAATACTAACCGGCTGTAATACGTACAATGAAAAAGATTTTTTCAATAGGAATGAATGGATCTATGTTGGATGACCAACCTACTGGTGTGGGTGTTTATTCTTATAACCTTTTCAATCATCTCTGCAGTTTATATAGTGAATCAGGACAAACCCTCACCGTTTTTACACCAACCCGTAAACTATTGCACCCAAACCTACGGATTATTAAAATTTCCGGATTTCTTAGGTCATCAAAGTATGGTAAAATAGCGGCAGCAACACGATTTTTTTGGAATACATTTTTGTATCGTTTTAAAGCAGGGAAGTTCGATATAATGTTAAGCCCTACTTCACATGGAAGTTTTTTGCTGAAGAATCAAATTATAACCATTCATGATCTGCTTTCCCTTCGCTATAAAAACATAAGTGCACATCAGCGTTTCTATTTTAAATATTTGTTGCCCCTTTTGATTTCCAGAGCGAGAGTTATTGTGGCTGTTTCTGAATCTACCAAAAGAGATATTATTGATTTATGCGGTTGCCCTGCTGATAAAGTAATTGTTGTTTACAATGGATATGATCCCTTACAGTATTATTATAATGATGTTAAGAGTAATGCTATGGAAAAGGACTATGGTGTTTCCGATTATTTTTTGGCAGTCGGACCCACCTATCCACATAAAAATTTCGAATTTTTACTCAATGCATATTCTAAATTACCAGAAGCTATTACGAAAGAGCATCCGCTCGTAATTGCAGGTGGCATGAAAAAATATGTAGAGGATCTTAAAAAAAGAATCATTGAATTAGAATTGGAGGATCGGGTACATTTTCTTGGCTATGTGCCTGCTCAACAAATGGGTAATCTGTATCGGGAGGCCTTTGCTCTTGTATTTCCCAGTCTTTATGAAGGTTTTGGTTTTCCATTATTAGAAGCTATGGCTTGCGGTTGCCCGGTGATGTTATCCAATACATCTTCTATGCCGGAAGTATGTGGCGATGCGGCTATATATTTTGACCCTACAGATAATAATTCAATACAAAATGCATTTGAAAAAATTATTTCAGACAAAGAATTGAGAAAAATATTAATCGACAAAGGATTGGCCCGGGCCCGGGAATTTTCCTGGCATAAAACCGCTAAGTCAATAAAAGCAATTATAGACAAACAATTTTCTGCATCTTAAAAATTTGAAACCTATGTACGACATTACCTGCTCTATTGTTTTATTTCACAACCCTCCGGAATTAATCAGGAGTGCTGTTGAAAGTGTTTTGCAATGTTCAAGAAAAATAAAATTGTTTTTGGTAGATAATTCTGCCAATGACAGCTTGCGGTATGAGTTTATTTCGCCACAGATTGAATATATTTTTACTGGAAAAAATATCGGTTATGGGTCGGCTCATAATATGGCAATAAAAAAGGCAATACCTGTCTCAAAGTATCATCTGGTATTAAATCCTGATGTAGAGTTTAACCCGGCCATCCTCAACCGCTTATTTAATTTTATGGAGGAGCGTTCAGATATCGGCCTTGTGATGCCAAAGGTTCTTTATCCCAATGGAGAAATGCAGTATTTATGTAAAATGTTACCTTCTCCTGCTGATTTGATACTTCGTCGGTTCATCCCCGGTCCGATAAAAAAAATATTTAAGAATAAGTTAGAGAAGTATGAATTAAAGTATAAAGACTATAATACTATTATGGACATCCCGAATTTATCTGGCTGTTTTATGTTTCTCAGAACCGCTGCTCTTGAAGTTGCAGGCTTGTTTGATGAAAGATATTTTTTATACTTAGAGGATACGGATTTGTGCCGGAGAATTAATGAGTACTATCGAACTGTTTATTATCCCCGTGTTAGCATCATTCATGGATATAGTAAAGCTTCTTATAAAAGTTTTCGTTTGTTAAGGTATCATTTGATTTCTACGTTTAAATATTTTAATAAATGGAGCTGGCTTACCGACCAACAAAGAATTCGAATCAATCAATCAATTAATACAAATCAACCAATCCCAATTTTACGTGAAATTGTATTGCTGAGTAAACGTCCGGCAAAAATTAGTATACTCGAACCTCGCAGTACATCTGCAGAACAAAAAGTAGTTGCAAAAAGAGTATTTTTTGAAGAAGCAGCAGAGGCATTGGCAGGTTGAAGAAGGCAAAATTTATGAAAAAGGGAATCTCGGTTATTATTTGTTGTTATAATAGTGAAAGTCGTTTGCCAAAAACACTTGCTGCTCTTTCATTGCAACTTTTTAAAGAACCCATAAATTGGGAAATTGTATTGGTTGATAATGCCTCCACTGATCATACGTCTATTGACGGCCCCAGAATATGGGCCTTAAATAATAATGGAGTTCCTTTTCGGATAGAGTATGAATCGGCCCCTGGTTTAAGTTATGCTCGAAAAAAAGGTATTCAATCTGCTAACTATCCCATACTTGTTTTTTGTGATGATGATAATTGGTTAGGCCCAAACTATCTTCAGAATGTATATTCGATTTTTGAAAAGAACCCTTCCATTGCTGCCTGTGGAGGAAAGGGGTTGCCAGCTTTTGAGCAAAATCCGCCTCCCTATTGGTTTAATGAATACAGTGAAGCATTTGCGTTAGGATCGCAGGAAATTACAAGGGAAAAGGGAAGGTTGTTGAATTTATATGGAGCAGGACTTGCTATTAAAAAAGATGTTTTAAGTAAATTATTCGATTCAGGATTTGAACCTATCTTATCAGATCGGGTAGGAACTGCACTCAGTTCTGCGGGGGATACCGAATTAACAAATGCGCTGGTATTACGTGGATTTGAATTATACTATTCAGAGGCGTTAATTTTTTCGCATTTCATGCCAAGTGCCCGTCTTACCAAAGATTACCTGAATAGATTGTTTACTTCTTTTGGGACGGATGGGCCCATACGAAATTTGTATTATAGTTATTTGAGTCAACGATTCTTCCATA
>JBJXDV010000100.1:0-11247 GCA_046153465.1 Chitinophagaceae bacterium | reverse complement strand
CACAGATGTTGTTATTGTATAGTCTTGAGTGTATGCTGGGCGATGATAAGGAAGTAGAAAGTTTTCAATGCAAATTTCTTGCAAATGAAGCTGATCGGGAAAAGATTATCAAAGCCAGGGAAGTGCTATTGCAACATATTGGCGAACCACTTACTATTAAAGAACTAAGCCGAAAGGTAGCTATCAACGAATGTTATCTTAAAAAAGGATTCAAAGAATTATTTGGCACCACCATTTTCGATTTTTTTCAAAGTCAGCGCATGGAACATGCCCGCTATTTGTTATATGAAAAAGGATTGAGTGTAACAGAAGTTTCAGTATCGCTGGGATATTCTTCTATTTCACATTTCTCTACAGCATTTAAAAAGCACACGGGTCTAAAACCTTGTGAGTTGTTGCTACATTGATCAACCTATCAATGGTTAGTTCCTGCCTTTAAAGCATACTCCTGAAATAATTTTAGAATTATTACATCTTCCAGTAACGTATTTTTTACTGAATGTATTTTGTATCTAAATCTTCCCGACTAATGGTATTGTTGAGGCAACGTTATTTAAAAAATGAAAGGAGCCTGGTAATTATTTATTTATTTATTTATTGTAGAATTTTAGTGAGGAAATAATTCGATTAGTTTAACAGCACTCCTGTTTCCATTTATAAGTATGTATATCCTAATTAATGCGAAAGCTTAATTTTTCTCGTGCAGTTCAATATAAATATGATTTTAATCATTCAATTCATTGATATCGATTTCGATTAAGTCATTCTATTGTAAAAATTTTGTTTCTGCTAATTTAATGACATACCAATGATAATCCGTCTTGTGTATTGTGTCAATTTTGTGCCTCGAAATTGAGCTCTATGAAACATAAGATATTTTTATCAATAACTGCATTAACAATTATTCACTCTTTAACTGCGCAACATTCAACCGTAAATGGATTTGTAGATTCCATTCATGTAAACGAATTAAAGGAAATAGTGGTAACCGGACAATACAAACCACAATCATTAAAAAATTCTGTTTATCAAATACGAATCATTTCCAAAGAAAGGATGCAACAACAGGGCGCTACTAAACTACAGGATGTATTAAATAATGAACTCAATCTCCGTTTTACGCAAGACCTTGCCACTGGTGGTTCGGATATGACGATGTTGGGTTTGGGTGGACAAAATGTAAAGATTCTATTGGATGGTGTACCAATGATTGGAAGGCAAGGAACTTCCAACGAAATAAATATTAACCAGATTGATATCAATACTATTGAGCGGATTGAAATTGTAGAAGGACCATTATCGGTAGTATATGGTGCCGATGCGTTGGCAGGTGTCATTAATATTATTACTAAAAAGCCAGCCGGGAAAAAATTAATAATAACGGCAAGGTTGCAGGAAGAAACAGTTGGTAACGAATATGGCTGGCAGCAAGGAATACATAATCAACATGCAGGCATTAGTTATAATTATAAGAATTGGCAATTGGGAGGAGGAATAGGAAGAAATTTATTTAATGGATGGAGAGGAGATACTACTGGAAGAGAATTACGCTGGCACAAGAAGGATCAGATTGTTGGCAATGGTTTTATGGGTTACCAATCCGATCGGTTTAGTATCTACTACCGGTTTGATGGGCTCGATGAAATTATTACTAATCCTTCAAACAGAATAGGCAATGAGCCGGCAACCGATCAGGATTATTTGACAAAGCGTTTAATGCAACAAATACAATCAGCCTATACTTTTAATGGAAAACTACTGGCTAATGCACAACTGTCGTATACGAATTTTTCCCGCCAGGTTTATTCAACACTTAATTATCCAAATGGTGATGTAAGAGTATCAACAGCTCCAGGTGCACATTCTATCAATAGAGTTAACGGACTAACCTTACGTGCAACGGTTTCATATAAGGCTTCTTCCATTATTTCTTTTCAACCAGGAGTTGATATAAATTCTGAAACCGGAGAGGGCGAGCGAATAAAAGCAGGGACGCAACGGATTTCAGATTATGCTTTCTTCTTTACATCTGAAATAACACCATTAAAACGAATAAGTATAAGACCCGGTTTCAGAATAATTCATAATTCAGCTTACCAGGCGCCGCCAGTTATTCCTTCGATTAATACAAAATTTGTTATAAGTAAAGCAATTGATCTCCGATTAGCTTATGCACGGGGATTTCGTGCCCCTTCATTGAGAGAATTGTATTTCGATTTTCAGGATGCCAGTCATGATATCGTTGGGAACCCAAATTTGAAGGCTGAAAAATCTAACAGTTTTACTGCCTCTATAAATTGGAAAGTATTACAACAAAAGAATTTCCAACTTACTTCGTCACTGACTGGCTTCTTCAATGATATTGAAAACATGATTTCATATGTGCAAGATGCCAATAATCCGAGAGTAACATCTTATTCTAATATTGATAAGTACAAAACCAGGGGAACAACTCTTACTGGTAACCTTATTTATAAAAATTTAAATGCTTCGCTTGGCTTTTCTTTAATTGCTTATTATAACCAATATGTAAATTCGAATAAATCGCTACCTTCTTTTACAAATTCTGCTGAAATAAATTCTTCCGTAAACTATTCGTTTAAGAAAATAGGGTTAGATCTAAATGCGTTTTACAAGTTTACCGGCAAACGACCCTTTTACCAGGCTTCCTTTGAAAATAACCAACAACAAATAATTGAAGTAGCAACTGAAGGATTCCACTGGATAGATATTACTGCCAATAAAAAAATTGGACGCTACCTACGTTTGAACACAGGCTTACGTAACCTCGCCAATATAACAACTGTAAATAGTACAGCAAATGGCGGTATTCATTCTACCGATGGAGCAAGACCGATAGGTTATGGCCGTTCTGTTTTTGTTGGATTAATAGTTAGCTGGGAGAAATAAAATAATGTAGCGATTTTAAACAAAGTGTGAAGATGCCTGGTTCACGAGCGATGGGTTATTCAATAAATAAAAAATGTTTGCGATTCAAATGAATTGAAACTGAATTAAAATAGAAAATTAAGAATTATGATTAACAATTATTTAAAGAATGGATGTATTGGCCTGCTTTCCTTATTTATATTTATTAGTGGATGTAGAAAAAGAGATGCTCCTCTTCCGGATAACTTAATTCAATTTGAAACGAATGAACAGGGCCTGGCAGCAAACAGTTCAACGTTAACGGTTAAGCTAAAATTAACCAGGGCCACAGACAAGGACATTCCTGTTTCGCTGAGTCTTTCTATGATTGGGCTTACCTATGCTACCGACTTTACAACCATCCCCGTTGCGACCAATGGAATAATGGCGATCACAATTCCCGGTGGTAACAATGAAGCAAGTTTTACAATTACAAAAATGGCAGGAATATTATTTGACGGAGATGAAAAAATTATTTTTAAAATAGAATCTTCGGCTGCACCATTAATTATTGGTACCAAACGGGAATTTAGTGTATCCTTTTCAGAACTTGTTGCCGTTAATTCTTCGATGATTGTTGATGGCGGAGGGGCGACCTATGGCAATAAAGTTTTTATTGATTTAAGTGCCAATAAACAACAATCAGTGATTCGTTCTAATTGGGATCTTGGATTTTACACAACTGCCGATTCGTTCAGAGTAGTATTAAATTCCTCATCGGCCATGATGGCCAAACAGATCAATAAGAACGATCTGAATGCAGTGACGGCTGCCGATACTATTGGATTTCACAACGAAGTAGTATTTAACCTTGCTGCACCATTAGCCTCTGCATTGCCCTATATCGATTACCCGGATGGAGATCTTTCAAAAACTGCGATTGCGTCTATTTATGCTTCGGCAGCAGACAATAAAGTATACATCATAAACCGTGGTAACGGAATTGGTAATAATGCCGCTTCGCGAGGATGGAAAAAAATTCGCATTATCCGTAACGTTAGCGGGGGCTACACTTTACAGTATGCCGATATTGCGGCAAGTACTTTTCAGGAAATTCAAATAGCGAAAGACGAGGCATTCTTCTTTAAGTATATATCTTTTGAAAATGGGATGATAGAAGTGGAGCCAGCAAAGAAAAAATGGGATATAGCCTGGACTTATTTTTCAAATGTTACGAATTTCGGGGGAGGGGAGGTTCCATATTTATTCCAGGATATTGTACTATCGAATAGAAATGTAAGCATCGCTAAAGTTCTTAGTGCCGTAAAACCGTACCTCGATTTCGCAGAAACTGATCTTACTGCCCAAACCTTTAGTAGTTCACAAACGGGCATTGGTTCCGACTGGCGCTCGGGCGGTGGACCCAATTCTTCGCCGGCTGTTCGAACAGATCGTTATTATATCATTAAAGATGGTGATAACAACTATTACAAAATTCGATTTACTTCTTTGACCAAAAATGGCGAAAGAGGTTATCCCGCTTTTGAATATACATTAGTAAAACGTGGAGGATAAACAGGAAATTTTTATTCTAAAATCCTAATGTTACTGAATCTTAAAAGGAATCGATCGAAATCACATTTTGATAATTCATTTCATTTGCTAACACCGTAGTCACCTTTTCCTTTTTGCGTAAATGTATTTACTCATTCCGCAACAGAAGCTCTTTTTGTTTTAGTTGTTTTGCAATTAAATCGAAAATGATTAATTATGAGAAGAATTACTTTTATTCTATGCGCCACCCTTTTAATGGTGTTAACGTCAAGAGCTCAATTTTCAGCCGGTAAAGAGAATATTGAAAAATTATGCGGCTGTTTTGAGGTGGTGTTTAAATATGCTGAAACTTTTTCGCCAGATAGTGCCTATAAATTTCCTCTAAGACATGAGAATACAACTGCACTTGAACTTGCTCTGCCAATAGAAATTAGTAATAAAAAGATATCTATTCAGCATTTACTGGTAATAGACGATAATTATATAGTAAAGCATTGGCGGGAAGATTGGGTGTATGAGCCTTCGTTGATCTGGAAGTTCCAGGGTAATAACTTATGGACCAGGGAAGACTTAACTACAGAAAAGATAAAAGGTAAATGGATGCAAACCGTTTGGGAAGTAAGCGATGCTCCACGGTATCAGGGGGTCAGTGTATGGGCAACCATCGATGAAAAAACTTTCTGGCAAAATACAACGGATGCACCGTTGCCCCGCCGGGAATATACTACACGATCTGATTACACTATTTTAAGACGAACCAATAAGGTGGTTGTAAATGAATCTGGCTGGATACACGAACAGGATAATCAAAAGATTCTCCGAAAGAATGGGATAGATAAATTGATTGCAGAAGAAAAAGGGATCAATAGTTATACCAGGGTAAGTGATAAGAAATGTGAGGCAGCGAAAATATGGTGGGAAAAGAATTCGGATTACTGGAAAAAAGTTAATGTTGCCTGGAAAAAGTATACCGCCTCTCATTTATCAATACGTTTGAAAGAAAAAGTAGACGGCAAGGTTTTACATCAATATTTGAATGAAATGGCAGGTGAATTTGCTGCAAAAAAAATTAAGCTTTCGGAAATTGATGCAAGTATTAATCGCGCTATTGAAAAATTTATTGATACCGAAAAGGAATTGGCAGAAATAAAGTAAGTCAAGTAACATTAAAAAAAGCCTCCCGAATTAAATTGGGAGGCTTTCTGTATAGGGGGAATAAAATGTTTTTCAGGTAGTGTGAATGAATACAATTGCTCAACTAAGAAATTGGATAATAATTAATTTAAAGAAGTGGTTTTTCAGCAGGTCTGCTGAGATTAAAAACGGGTGGTAATAGTTATCTAAGAATTTGAAAAAACCTTTCCTTTTAAAAGGAAAGGGGAGCAGGAATACTCCCCTTTTTAACCCCTAAACCCTAAACCGTAGAAAAGGTTTTTCATGCAATGTTTTATAAAATTAGTTCAATTAAATTAACTATAGCTGGTAAAATCACTTAGGATTAGATGCAGTTTATTTACGTTGTTTACTGTGTATCAATTACCCCACTAAATAAATTGACCTTATCTTCAGGAACAATAACTTAATTCCAGAAACTATGCCAAAGGGATTAAATGTGGAAAAATATGACAGTCTGGTTATAATTAGGATTAGCCTTAGGCATTCTTTAACGAATTAAAGTTACAGAACCTGACTTTAAAAATCGTTTATTATGGACATCTAATCCTTCGATCATCCAATAATAGGTACCCATTGGTAAAGGTTTACCCTTAATCGTTCCACCCCACTCATTACCAAGATCTTTTGTTTCGTAAACCAACTGGCCCCATCTATTAAAAATCTTGAAAGCGTCTGACCTAAAATAGCCAATCACTCTAATACGAAGTTTATCATTAATGCCATCTCCATTGGGTGAAAATGCAGTTGGAATATCTACCTGTGTAAGGTCAACAACCTTTAAAATAGCGGTGCCTGGTTCACTCCGGCATAAACCTCCGCTACCTTTAACGATAAATCGCACGTCTTCTCGTACATTCTTTATTTCAAAAATGCCTGAATGATTACTTTGTACCAATAGCCCACTAGTTGCTTCGAACAATTCATACAGGGCACCTGCAACAGGGTTTTTGATTTTGAGTATTGCCGATGAATATCGCGGTATTGTTAACAAATCATAGAGAGGAGTAGCAATAGATATTACTGTTTCGTTTAAACTATAATTACTGCTTTTTAGCTGACACCCATTTATATCTGTAATAGTAAGTTGGTAATTGCCCGCCTTCAATTTATTCAAATTCTTTGCAGTACCTATTAATTCATTATTGTGATTTAACCATTTGTATGTAAGGTTTCCTTGCGAACTGCTCGCCGTTATTCCATTAATTGATCCAGTGCCAAATGCACAGGTATCATTTTTTAGTAAAACAGTTGTTTCATTCAATACAGGCAGCGGTAATCTGGTTATAGTTCTTTTATAAATTTGTTGGCTGCATCCATTCGTATCGGTCGCAATTAAAAAATAAGAAGCAGGCGAAAGACCTTGTTGTAATAAGGTACCGCCAATGTTCGTAATGCTATCTTTTAACCAGGTAAATAAAAATAAAGAACTGCTTTTGCTAAGCTGATTTATTTCTATACTGCCGTTATCCAAATTGCAGGTAGCATCTTTCGTACTTGACTGTAATACATTCAGCGTTTCTGGTAATGCCGTTCCAATGGTATACAAGTTGGTTTGTTTGGTACATCTATAAAGGCTATTGCTTGCTGTTAGTTGGTAAGTGCCCGCCGGCATATCTGTTAAATCCATTGAGCTGCTTACAATTCTATTGGTAGAGGTATTGATCCATTGAATATTGTTAGCTCCTGTAAGTTTTATTCCTGTAATACTTCCATTGGTTTTGGTACAACCAGTCGGGTTAATAATTACCAAAGAAGTATCTAACCCAATGGACCCATTATTTAGTATTTCAAATGGGTTAGAAAGAATGGTATCACAGCTACTGGCATCCTTTATTTTGAGTCTGTAGCGGCCAGCCTGAACATTAGATAGAGAAAGTGAATTTCCAACTATTTTATTTTGCTCGTCTACCCACACAAATAGTAATGGTGGTATAGTACCTGTTGTTGAAAGATTGAAGATACTCCCATTCTTACTGTCACAGGTTGTATGCGTAATAACAGCATTGAGTGTATCCAGCGTAGGAGCTGGTAGTGCATTAATAGTAAAATAATTGGTAGAATCGGCACAACCAGCAGCAGTATCGGCAACAATTAATTTGTATTGACCGGCATTTCTATTGATTAGTTCTTTAGAATTACCCACCACGGTTCGATATTGATCGATCCAGCTAATAATGGCGTTACTGGCTCCACTTATTAAAATTCCTTTTATGCTCCCATTAGAAAGATTACAGGTAGTTGCATTAATTATTACTGAGTTAATATCTATTGCAGGAGTTATATTGGTAATGGTGTAAAAATCACTTACACTGCTGCAGAACCTGTTAAATATTCGAAAGCGGTAAATTCCGACGGCAACATTTCTTAATTCTAAATCTGTGCCAACGATCATCCCATTTCTATCTTCCCATTGCCATCTATCGGCGTTTACAGCCTTCATGCCTTTAATGAAGCCATTCATTTTTCCACAGCGGCTATTGGTAATTGTTACACCTTGTGAGGAATCAATAGCCAACAGGCTATCGAGCACGTTAAAAGTAAAAACTTCTTCGCAGGATTGAGAACCTATAGAAAGTCGGAGGCGATACAGTCCGGCATTAATTCCTCGAAGGCAAGTATCTGTTCCAACAATTGTTCCGGAGGAATTTTCCCACTGCCAGTTCGTTCCGCTTATAATTTTAATGCCACATATGGAAGCCAGTTGTCCATTACAAAAAATAGCACTGCTTAATTTATTGCTGCTGTCAATTTGCGGTTCAGAATATTCGGAAGTGGCATTTCCCCGATCACTGGCTGTTGCAATAATATTTCCTCTGCCAACCGGTCCACGGTAAATCCAGTTGCCAACCGCATTGCTGGTGGTGCGTGCAAAAAATGTTTTTCCTTCGCAACCGGGGCAATCATCATCATAAAATAATTCAATAGTTGAAAGAGGAAGTGCTTTTCCTGAAACCACTCCGAAAATATTATCTATTTGGTTGATGGTAACAAAGGGCTGAATACGTGCTGCTGAATTCCAATCATACCAATGCAACAATTTAATCGATCGTTTACTGTTGCAATAAGTGGTGTTTTGAAAAATACTTATATCTCGGGTAGAATCGCAGGTAATTGCTCCGCCATTCCAATAACGAATGGTATTGGCAAGTAAAGGATTGTTGGCCCCGATCAAACCATTTTCACATTCGTTAACAAGTATCCCAATACCATAATTACTATTGCGCGGTCGTTGACCATTTTCTTCAAACCCAAGCATGTTTTCTTCAATACGAAACCTGGGTAATATACTATCTACTTGTATTCCGATTGCCCGAGTAGTACCTCCGATATAATTTCGTGAAATAAGAATCGGAGGGAAGCCCGATAACCAGTTTGACAAATGAGAAAGGCGTATTCCTGTAAACGTATTACTATTAAGGTTAGTGCCGTTTATGGCAATGCCAAATTTATTATTAATAACCTTAATGCTTCCGTCTGTGCCTGCATCGTATTCGCCTTGTATAAAGACATCTATAAAACCCGAATTGAAATAATTGCTTTCCCGGTCAGTAGTTCCACCAACTTCTATACTTCTGGCTTCTTCAATGTAAATGCCACTGATATTTGTTGCTTTTCCACCCGTACGGCCACTATAATCTATACTAACCCCATCTGTTTCTAATCCAAAAAAATTTGCTTTTATGCTGATGGAACTTGAATTTCCTAAGCGACCATCAAATTTATTGAAAATTGCCTTGTTCCATCCCGTGAGTACATTGCCCTTGCCAATATCTCCTATTTCAATATTATGAGAATCCTCCATATAAATACCGTATAAGGATTCTGGTGACAAAAGTGTATTTCTATCTACCACCAGCGCTTTTATAAAAAGGCTGTATATAGTGATATTAGAAGCTTGCGACAGATTAAAACAAACAATTGGATTTCCGCTTGCTATTGGTGTTCCTTCTATGGCAATGGTAACTTTTGAAGTAGAGGCACCCAAATTACTTCCTGGTTGAGTAGTACCATCAATAGTAATATTTGATGTAAGTGCTGGTAATAAATCGAAGGGCCTTATATAAATTGTTTTATCTCTTATACTGGACGGTATATTAAAAAGTATAAAATCAAGAGTAAGGGTGCCGTTGTTATTGGCTAAGTTTATTGCATCCCTTAATGAACCAGTTCCAGCATTATTAACATTGGTAACTAAAAATGTATCGGCAAAAGCTAACCTGCTTGTCAGGAGTAAAACGGTAAGTAGATATATAATTCGAAGCCAACTCATAGCAGTTGGTAAAGATAAATTTTTGTTTGAGCCAGACCTAATTACTTGTATTGTACACGATTCTTACCTTCAATTTTTCTTTACCTTTGCACACTTCTTTTAAATACAGACAGGATAATTATCATATGAGTGTAAAGTACCGGGAATTTTCGCAGTTAAACCTTCCTGCCATGGAGCAGGAAATCTTAGCCGAATGGAGTAAGAGCCTGGCGTTTGAAAAAAGTGTTTCTCTACGGGAAGGTGCGGTGCCTTTTGTTTTTTATGAAGGCCCGCCCAGTGCCAATGGAATGCCGGGTATTCATCACGTTATATCGCGTACATTAAAAGACCTTGTGTGCAGGTATAAAACCATGAAAGGATTCCAGGTAAAACGTAAAGGAGGTTGGGATACCCATGGATTACCAATTGAATTGGGTGTTGAAAAAGAATTGGGAATTACCAAGGAAGATATTGGTAAGAAAATTACTGTTGAGGAATACAATTTAAAATGCCGCGAGGCAGTACTTAGGTATAAAGATAAATGGGATGATATTACCCGGAAGATGGGGTATTGGGTAGATTTGAATGATCCTTATATTACTTTTAAGAATGAATATATTGAAACACTTTGGTGGATATTAAGTGAGTTGTATAAAAAAGGATTGCTGTATGAAAGTGTCAGCATACAACCCTATTCACCCGCCGCAGGAACAGGATTGAGTTCGCATGAATTAAACCAGCCAGGAACTTATAAAGATGTGAAGGATACGAGTTGTGTGGCAATGTTTAAGGCGGCCTCCCTAAATCCCTCCGAAGGGGGGACTTTGGCAACCGCACAAAGCCAGCTTTTCGAAGTTCAAAAAAGTGGCGGAGAGGTTTTCTTTTTAGCGTGGACGACTACTCCCTGGACGCTTCCCTCAAATCTTGGGTTAACCGTTGGACCCAATATTGATTATGTATTGGTGAAAACCTTCAATCCCTATTTACATACACCGCTAAATGTTATTCTTGCAAAGGCATTGCTTGGAAAATACTTTAAAGAAGAAGGTAAAGATGGTGACTTTGAAAACTATTCTGCAGAGATAAAACTATTGCCCTGGAAGATACTTACTGAATTCAAAGGAAAAGATATCGAGGGTTGCGAATATGAACAATTGCTTTCTTATGAGGCTAATTCATCATCGGAGATTCAGCGCCAAACTCCCAACGCCAAACCCTTCCGCGTTTTATTGGGCGATTTTGTAACCACCGATGATGGTACCGGTATCGTACACACGGCGCCGGCATTTGGTGCCGATGACTTTAAAGTTGGCAAGAAATATAATATCGGTATTCTAACCATGGTCGATCGACAGGGAAAATTTGTGGATGGATTGGGAGAATTCAGTGGCCGTTATAGA
>JBJXDV010000099.1:0-4036 GCA_046153465.1 Chitinophagaceae bacterium | reverse complement strand
ACACGATTCTGCTCGTACCCGAAATAATTGGATTGGTGCTATCTACTATAAAGCAATCATGAAAGAACATAATGGCAAACGTTATTACACGCTAATTGGCTTTGATGATTTTAATGTTAGCAGCAATAAGAAATGGATGGAGGTAGTACATTTTAACGATCAGGGAGAACCTGTTTTTGGTGGACCTTTTATATCTTTTAAAGAAGATACAGGCAAAAGACCCATTCAGGCTCGTTATTCGATTCAGTATAAAAAAGAAGCTAAGACTTTTTTTAATTATGATCCCGAACTTGATCTTATCATTATTGATCATCTTGTTTCTGAATCTGATGAACCTGAAAAGCAATTTACCTATGTTCCGGATGGAGATTATGAAGCTTTTAAATGGAAGGATGGTCAATGGGTACATATTGATAAATTATTCAATGTTAAATTAAAGGATGGCGACTACCCGAAAGAAGCGCTTCTTTATGATGACAATGGCAAGGGGGATGAAAAGAAACTGGAAGAAGCTTCTAAGAAAAGTTTCGACAAAAAAAATTCATCTCGTCAACCTCCAAAGAAAAAAACGGGCGGTAATTGAGGTAGTAAATGGCCAATATTGAATCGCGAATTTTTTAGCCATGAAAGATGTATTTCAATTAATATTGTTCAAATGAGCAAGAAGCTACATTTAGGTACAACATCGAATTTTTTAGTTACAACACTATTTTCTTAACAGCTAATTACTAATTCTTTTCAAAATCTTTCTCTACTATACTTAGCATTTCAGCAGCAATTCGTTTATGGATGCGGGGTGCATAATGAAATCCATCTACAAAGGGATATCCGATTTCTTTTTCCATCATTGCACCAAGGAATGTAAAATTTCCAATACTATCTGCCCGCTTTTCAATAATTGGGTATATATAATTGAATCTTGTATTGGTATCTTTAAATACCATCGGGTCCTTTAGTTGATTTGGATATTTGTAAAAAGGAGTTGGCTGACAAAAAAAATAGGTTTTCGTACCAGTAACCTTCGACATTCGTTTAACGCTTTCGATATTCTTAAAATAATTCGCGATTAATTGATCGCTAAATTGGTTCTCCGGCATCCCAAGCGGAGTTTTGAACAAAGCCTGCAACGAATCTGTGAACCATTTATCAGTAGTTGATGGCGGACGAATGGCAAAATAAGATTTACGAAAATAAAACGAATAAAATGACTCACTGGAATAATTCATTTTACCAAACCAAAAATCATTCAATCCATCAAAGAAAATAGCAATATCCGGTTGATGACCCTCGATTATTAATTTTGTATAAAGCATTAATTCCTGGTAACTATAATAATTTGGACAACCCCAGTTAACGACTTTAATTGATTTGGAAGAAGGATATTTTTCTTTATAGATATCCACAAAGTAGGAAGGAATGGTTTCAAAGTCGGCAACATTAAAACCAAAAGTAGTAGAACCCCCAAAAAAATAGATGAGCAGCGTATCTTTTGATGAAGAATTAATATAACGATCAGGGATAGACTTACGAACACCCTTTACAATGTTCATATAGGATCCTTTGTAATCAATATTTTTAAACTCTACCCAGGGCTGGTATTCATACTGGTTACTCAACGCTGTTTCTTTCGTAACCAGGTCATTAAAAATATCAGAAGAATCGGGTCTTACCAATTTCTGATGTTGAAGATTATAAGGAGTCAATTTGGGACGAAACCTGTTACGAGCACTACGCATAAATTCTACTGATGCCAATTTACTATTTCCATACTGGTGATAGTAATAAATGCTTAATAAAACTTCTACTAGTAAAAAGATTACTAAAAGAAAAATTCCCATGAACAGGATGCGCTTACCAAAAGAAACCGGTTTTTTGTCTGCCATGTAAAAGGGTTTAGGCTGTTAGGCTTCAAATATAAAATGCAAAATCGGGGGAAACAATTTTACCTGCCTTTTATTCAACTAAAAAAAGAAAATGCTGGTCGTTACACCAGCATTTCAACAATAAGCAAGTAGTATTGGCTCGTTTAGTCGCTTTTTACCTGATTTTGAAAAATCAGCAGACAATTTTAACAAAGAATAAAATGTAATTTCTTTGAACAAACAGCACGCATTTCAACCCTATAAAGATCAAGACAAAACTACTCGCAAATAAGATGCACGAAAAAGTTCGAATGGCTCACTTAATCAAGTTTAAGTACAGCCAAAAACGCCTCTTGGGGCACTTCTACATTTCCAATTTGCCGCATTCTTTTCTTACCTTCTTTCTGTTTTTCAAGAAGCTTTCGCTTACGGCTAATATCTCCACCATAACATTTTGCGGTAACATCTTTTCTCATTGCCGATATCGTTTCTCTTGCCACAATTTTGGCGCCTATGCCTGCCTGTATGGCTATTTGAAATTGTTGGCGTGGTACAAGTTCCTTTAATTTTTCACAAAGTTTACGACCAAATTCATGAGCACGGCTTCGATGAATTAATGCGCTTAATGCATCTACCTTATCGCCATTTAATAAAATATCCATTTTCACAATATCAGCTTCCCTATATCCAATAGGATGATAGTCGAATGAAGCATAGCCACGGGTTTGGCTTTTTAATTTATCATAGAAATCAAAAACAATTTCGGTTAAAGGCATCTCGAAAGACAATTCCACCCTTGTTGGTGTAAGATAACTTTGGTTAATAAGGATGCCCCGTTTACCAAGACAAAGCGTCATAATATTTCCGATATAATCTGGCTTAGAAATAATTTGAGCCCTTATAAAAGGTTCCTCAATACGCTCCATATTGGTAGGATCGGGCATTTCGCTCGGGTTGTTAACCGTAATCTTCTCGCCTTTTATATTGTACGCAATAAAGCTTACGTTGGGCACAGTAGTAATAACCGTTTGATTGAACTCCCGCTCTAATCGTTCCTGGATAATTTCCATATGCAGCAGTCCTAAAAAACCACAACGAAATCCGAAGCCAAGCGCCTGGGAAGTCTCGAGTTCATAAACAAGCGACGCATCATTCAATTGTAACTTATCCATACAATCGCGCAACTCTTCAAAATCTTCAGTGGCTACCGGAAAAATTCCAGCAAAAACCATTGGCTTTACTTCTTGAAATCCGTTGATCATTTCCCTGGTAGGGTTAGCCGTAAGCGTTATGGTATCACCAACCTTTACCTCTTTCGCATTCTTAATACCCGTTATGATGTATCCTACATCGCCGCAAGTCACAATTTTCTTCTCCGCCATTTTCAATTTCAAGATACCAATTTCATCTGCTTCATATTCCTGATCGGTAGAAACAAATTTAACTTTATCTCCCTTTTTTATACTACCATTTAATATCCGGTAATAAACTATTATACCACGAAATGAATTGAATACACTATCGAAAATCAGAGCTTGCAATGGTCCATCAGGATCTCCTTTAGGAGAAGGTATCCTTGTTACAACAGCCTCCAAAATGTCTTCAACACCAATTCCGGTTCTACCACTTGCGTGCAAAATATCTTCTCTTTTACATCCGATAAGATCAACAATTTTGTCGGCCACCTCTTCGATCATGGCGCCATCCATATCAATTTTATTGATTACGGGAATAATCTCCAGGTTATTTTCAATTGCGAGGTAAAGGTTTGAAATCGTTTGGGCCTGTATGCCCTGTGTGGCATCTACGAGCAACAAGGCCCCTTCGCAGGCCGCCAACGCACGACTTACTTCATAACTAAAGTCTACGTGGCCAGGAGTATCGATCAAATTCAAAATATATTCCTGACCGTTTTTATGCTGGTAATTTATTTGGATTGCATGGCTTTTAATAGTAATCCCTTTTTCTCTTTCCAGATCCATATCATCAAGTACCTGGTCCATCATATCACGCTCACTGATTGTATTGGTAACCTGTAAAAGTCTGTCTGCCAAAGTAGATTTGCCGTGGTCAATATGTGCAATAATGCAAAAATTACGGATATTCTTCATTTTCCACTGTGCCCAAAAGGAGGACTGCTTTTTTTGATTTTGAGGGGGCGAAGGTAGGCTTTT
>JBJXDV010000098.1:0-8190 GCA_046153465.1 Chitinophagaceae bacterium | reverse complement strand
AACAGATTATTGATTGATGCTCCAGTCTCTGAAGGTTTCGCCAGGTTATTCCATCGCGGTACATAGGACGAGGGAACCTGCATAAATCCTGCACCTGAAGTAGAGTTAATGTTCAGATAAACGATTTGATTTAAAGTAGTAGTAATGGCATCATTTGAATAGTCTGAAGGTGTGCTGCTGGCCGCTGCTCGTACGCGATAGATATAGGCTGTGTTCTGTGACCCGGCATCCGTATAGCTTTCTGTATTAGGCGCAACGGTGGTAACTGGTGTAAATGGACCCGATTGCGAAGTGGCTCTGTAAATTTCAAACCCGGTTTCGTTCGAGGAGTTGTCAAACCAGGTGAGTTTTACGGCCGTTTTAGAAATGCCTTTTGCAACCAGATTAGTCGGTCTTCTTGGTTTTGCAACAGGTGTATACGCCTCGATTACCATAGCATTAAGAGGTGCATCGCGGTGACCAATTATAGGTGGCCCTGCGGCTATATCTACTGGTTTTTTAACGTTAATGGTAATAACTCCACTGGATGGTTGTAACCCGGAGAAATGGACAATATTTTTGGAGTTCTTTGAAGTATTCAGAGTTTTGGAAACTCCATTGATTGTATAAATAGCATCCGCAAACCAATATTCATTACGACTTCCAATCATGTCAATGTTGTATTTCTTACTATTGTCAAGATTAGCAAGTGTTATTGTTACTCCGGTTGTTGAATTAGTACTCCAAAAACTTTGATTGACCTTATCCGGATAAATTCCTGAATTCGAACCTGTATTGACACCCAGATTATCTGATGAAGAATTCCAAACTCCACTACTAAGAGTCCAGCTTCCAGCTCCAAATCCTGATACAACACCATTGCTATTGTTTAATGTTACAGCATTAGTGTTAACAATAAGATTATTCCAGGGTGCACCGGCATTGGATGACGCCGTACTAACAAAATTAATATAGACAGCTTCATCAATTACAGGGTCAAGCACTAAAAGGTTAAAATCTAATTGAGAACTTGCTGTGAACGCATCTGTAGCCCGTATGGTAAGGGTGTAAGATCCGACATTGGCCTGAAGTGGGCTAAAGCGGATAAACCCGGTATTGTTGCCGTTATCGACAAATGTGGCAAAGGCCGGCAAGTTTAAAATGCTGAACGAAACAGCGTCACCTTCTGGGTCTGTTGCACTGATATTAGTTTGTAGAACTTGCCCTGCCCGAACAGTAACCGTACCTGGATTCGCAATAACAGGAGCACCGTTCGGAGTGGTAATGAGAACGGTCGATGTAGGTGCTGATGGTCCATAACTATTTCTAGCAAGAACATAATAATAATAAGTAGTTCGACCGGTTACCGTAGCATCTGTATACGCTGTTTGATTGGCCGGTAAATTTGTTACCAAAGGATTAAAAGGTCCGCCAACAGAAGTCGATCGAAAGATATCAAAAGCAGTCTCATCATTACTGTTGTCTTGCCAGCTAATGTTTACTCGATTATAAAGAGGTGCGTCCAGAAGCAGGTTTGATGGAGCATTTGGGGGCAGTCCCGTATCCTTAATGGCTGTAAGTACTATTGAATTTATATAATAGCTTCCGGTATTACTCGTACCTCTACCAACCAAGATTGTTAAATCTCCATTGGTAGCAGGATAAATAGGGGATGGTAGACTAACAGTATTTGAAGTATTATTGACAGTGTTTAAATCTAAGGGGTTTTGGGGTGTACCTAAACCAGTAACTGTGTATCTTGTTAACCTCGTTCCTGAAGCTTCTGGAAAAGCTCCAAAAATCGTTACATTATACAGCATACTAGGATTGAGATTTTGAAATTTCGTTGGTACAGTAGAGGAATTTTTTGTATAAAATGACTCTCTCACTTTCTTGGTATAAATAGGTGTAGTTGAAGAAGGTAGTGCTGGATATGAAGCGGTAGTATTCCAGCCACTAGCAGGTGCAACAGCCATTGGATTGAATGTGACAAATCGAAGATTGTTGCCTTGATCGTCTTTTAAATTCGGCAATGCAGCATTCGCTGGGGCACCTAAACTTGTGTTGTTCCATGGAGAGCTTTCGGTATTACTAGCAAGTTGTGTAAAGTTTACAGATAGAGTAAAGTACGGATCCAATGCTGCAACAGTCAATGAAAAAGTCTGAACATTAATACCTCCAGCGTTATCTTTAAAGGCAATAGTGATATTATTATATATACCTGCATTATTAACTAATGGTTTCATTGTTAATGTAAAAACCCGAGCACTTGATCCTGTACCACTCCATGTAGGCGTTATGAATGCGGGTAAGTTTGATATAGTTACATACGGTGGTAGTGAATTTACTAGTGGAATTAATTCTAATTGAGCATTTCCATCAGGGTCTGTTACGGTGAATGTCATAACTAAAGTTCGCCCTTCTTCTGTGGTTTGGTTACCAATTGTACTTACAGCCGATGTCACAATCGAGCCTGTTGTAGTAATAATACTTGCTACAGGGCTACGATTGGTAGTGGCTTTCAGTATGAAAGTGTCTGAAACGGTTGATATACCATCTGAAGCCTGAACATTTATAGTATACCCAGTAGTATTTGTTGCAATACTAACAAAGGAGAATACTAATTTACCGTATCCATTATCGGTATAAGTTGCACCAGAGGGTAATCCTGTGATTAAAAAGGTAATGGGATCACTATCAGGATCGGTTACAGTTGTTGTAATTGTTTGAACAGGAGATGCCTGTAAAGAGGTGATGGTTTGGCCAACGATATCAAAAGCATCGGGTGCTCTATTAGGCGTAATCGCTTGGACAGAAGGCGTTGAATAAACTGAAGATGTTCCTCCCGCTCCTAATGCCCGAATCTGGTAGTAAACAGTAGAGTGACCATTCAATGTCAAGTCACTATAAGCAACCGTTGGGGCATTTATAGTTGCAATGGTAACAAACCCTGTGGTAGAATTTGAAGATCGTTGTAACTCATAACCTGTTGGATTGTTGGTGGAAGCCGTCCATGCCAAATTAACCTGAGTGGCCGAAATAGGCGTTGCACTTAATCCTGTTGGAACAGTAGGAACAGATGGTGCAACGGCTGTTTTTATGTAGAAAGGACTGGGCAGTGTTACCAACGAGGATGCACTCGTGGCATTGATTGCCCTGATCTTATACCAGTAAAAAGTGTTTGGTGTTAAGTTGGCATCCGTTAAAGTTTGTGTTGTACCTGTGCCAGCGCCTGCAGGAGCGACCACCACTACCTGGTAGGCGCTTGCTGCTGGGGCCGTAGAGGTGGCGGTTGCCGCACGCGACAATTCGAAACCAGTCTCGTTATTACTGTTATCTACCCATTTTAAATTAATAGTGTTGTAGGTAGGCACTGGTGTATTCACCGTAAAGCCTGTAGGAGCTGTCAATGCTACTGGAGGAGTGTACGTATCTTTTAATACATTGTCCGGGATGGATTGCTTGGCTATACCTGGGCCTTGCCACTTAACAGAAAGAGATAAACCTCCACCTCCCTGGAAATAGGTAACTTTTATGGGGTATGTACCGGCTGATAAATTCAGTACCGTGCCTGATCTTTCCGTAGCGCCATGGACACCATCATTGTTTACATTCAATACATTGTTAATAAACAACTGGCTGCCATCATCCGATGAGGTGAAAAAGGTATAGTTACCGGTGGTGGGGATATTAATAAAACCATCAAAGATAAAGGCGTAGTTGGTCGTGCGGGGTGATGCCGGGGTCAACAGGAAATTGTTAATCGTACCCGACTTTACGAACGTGCTGTTGGAAATAATTTGTGATACACTAGTAAGGGCAGAAGTGCTCGTATAATAGCTGTAGAACAACCCGGTGTTGACAGCGGCAGGTGTAACCTGATTGCTAGGCGGTGAAACATTACCGGCAAGGTCCCGTGCTTTCACAACATAGTTGTAGGTAGCAAAGGCCGTCAGGCCGGTAGCCGCAAAAGTAGTGGTGGGATGATTTATAGTGGCGATCAATATACCATTTTGGTAAACATCATATTGATAGACAGCGATATTATCAGTCGATCCAGACCACGATAAATTAATGATTGTGCGGGAAGTACTTCCAACGGTCAGAACTGGGGAAGTTGGTGCTGAAGTATCACCGGCAGTACTTACCGCAATTTCCGAAGTATAGGCAGAGCTACCGAAACAATTTACTGACCTCATTCTATAATAATAGGTGGTATTGGCCTGAAGGTTAAGATCAGTATAAACTTGAGGGTTAGTGGCGCTGTTAGTAGCCGGTATAAGGGATACTAAAACATACCCGCTGCCGGCCGTTGTAGAGCGGTATAGTTCAAATGAATCTTCGTTTGCTGAACGATCATCAAAACTGATTTTAATACTGGTGGGTGATGCGGCAGAACCAAAGAAATTATTTGGTGGAGCAGGTGAATTGAGCAAATCATTTTGTGTTGAGACACAAATTACGTTGGAAGGCAAACTGGTACAACCTTGCGCTGCAGGTCGATTCTGGGCCGTAGTGATTCCATCTGTGGCAAAATCAGAGCCGGCTGGATCTGTAGTTTGCAAGCTATAGGTACCAGCTGTCGAAACAGTATAATTCTGAGTAGTAATACTACCCGGAGACCAAAGATAGGAAGCTTTGGAAGCGGGACCATAAAGCGCTACATCAGGACTTCCATCTAAAGAAGGAAGGTTTGTGCTTTTACCTTGCGTAGAAATAACAGGTGTTGTTGATGGTCCTCTTAGATTATCGATGGTAACAGGATCTGACCAGGCTGACCATCCTGTTAAAGGACTGGGAAGATTTGGTCTATAAATCCTCATCCTATACATACCTGCAGTTGTCACAATAATTTCATTATTGGTAGGTATAGTTGGATACGTGGTTTGCGATAATGAAATTGTGTTGTAAATCAGACCTCCATCAATTGACAATTGCCATTCATAACCAGAGATAGTAGAAATAGTATTTGTCTTGTTTGGGTTTCCAGTAGTTCCCAACTTAACGCTAATGGATTGTCCTGGACAAAAAGAAGTTTGTTGATTCTCCACCCAGATCATTGTTTTTTTCTTGGTTAGAAGCCATGTAAAATAATCTGACTTGGCATACTCTGCATTCCAGGTATTATGACCCAAAGTAGGGTAATAATTATAAATGATATTTCCACCTATAGTTTGACCATTTCTGGTTGTTCTAAAAGTCAGTGATTGAGTATTTCCATCGCTTGGTGGTGGAGCAGCATCCCTACCACCTTGCGAAGTTTGAACGGGTATATGTTTGTAATACGCCATATCAAAAGCCCCTATAGAGCCAACGGTAAAATTACCATTGCTTGGACTACCCACCATTTGATTATTACCCGATGTTCCGGCCCAAAACTCAGGTCCTGCAGCTGAAAAAATTCTTCCTGCCGCAAAATATTCTGGATAGTTGGCCATGACTTGCCAAGTAGCTTTACCTCCTCCAGAAAGTCCGGAAACATATATTCTATCGGGGTCAACATCACAAAACTTGATGAGACGGTCAACAATGGCCAAAACAGCAAGTCGCTTTGGTGGGTCCAGCCAGCCACCATCACAGGAAGTCTGTCCTTGCCCACCACAAGGATCAGGAGATTCTCGTACTTGCGGATAAAGCAAAATACCTGGGAATGAATTGTTTTGGACAGCAGTCATCGAAGTCTGCGCGCCATGAAGCAATTGCTTTTCGTTATCCTGAAGAAGAGGGTTTGATACTGCAGCTTCACCTCTTCCATGAAAAAAAATGATGATAGGATATTTTTTACCCGCGTTGTTATTATATACAAAACCGTTTGGTAGTAATAATCGAAACGCCATGTCATATCCTGTATATCCATTCGTTTCTTGGTACTTATAGGATTCAAAAGGATCGGACCATGAGTACAACTTCGTGCGCGTGTATTTTGGAAATATGGCTGTTAAATGTTCACTTCCTGCTTGTGAAAAAACGGGAGATGTTGCGCAAGCCAAGCCAAGGCAGCCAATTATCGCCAGGATATTTGCGAATTTAGTTTTCATTTTATGAAAGAAAGAACTACAGATTAAAGACAAATAGTACATTGAAATTTAATGCCAGACGCTTCTTAAAAGTAACCTATTAACTGTACCAACATTTAATTAATAAGTTCACAGCAAATCAAGCACAAAAATGCATCCAAAATTATGAAATGGAATGCGCATTTTATAATTTTTTAGTACATGAATTTGATAGACTATTTAGGGAAATTAAGCCCATATACCTTGCAATTGATCAATCGAAGAGGTGAAAAAAACAGTACTTATCAGATTTGATCAATCAAAATTCCCATATCAGGAATTAGTTTTTCCGATTCCAGAAATCCTTGAAGGAGAGGAATTTCTTTTCATAATATTGATAGCTTAAAAACGCCAGCAGGTAGGTCCCCAAACAGGCAAGTGTAAATGAAATGGTTAAGCTGTGGATATATCGTTTATTAAGGGTTGAAAACACCCAAAGAATACCAAAGTGGTAAATGTAAATGCCATATACAATCTTACCTATACGAACCAATAGGGCATTGTTGAAAATTCCCTTATAATTCGCAGATATAAGGTACACGATTACAACAGCAAACAGCAAATTAATAAGACTATAAGACCAAACATGTTGATAATTTTCTATCATGGCAACGGAAAAACCCAGACTACTAATGCTTATGGATTGCCCTTGGTTTATTAGTAGAGCATAATTAGTCAGTCCTGCAGTAACCACGATGGCAATTGCCAAGAGACTCCAGCGACCGGGTCTTTTTATTTTTTCTGGAAGATTAAATACGGTAATGGCAGCACCCGTCATGAACGAATCAAGCTGACTTATAGTAAAGGCATAGGTTGTTTCCCCCGTCATTTCAGGTGAGAATCCCATTGCTAATAGATGATCTGCAAACCAATACCTAAAAAAGGGCACTAAAAGGATTATGGCGACAATAACCTTTTTTAGTTTTTCAATATCCAGAAAAAAGACCACTACGGGCCAGAATAAGTAAAACTGTTCCTCAACCGAAAGAGACCAAAAATGAATAAAGAAAGTGCTATGAAATTCAATGTCTGGCAAAAGCCGTGTATAGTTATACGTAAAGGTGAAAAGGTAGGGAGCTCGTTCCCCAAAATCGTCAGGTTTGTGGAAAATGA
Organism: Chitinophagaceae bacterium; assembly: GCA_046153465.1. Lineage (GTDB taxonomy): Bacteria > Bacteroidota > Bacteroidia > Chitinophagales > Chitinophagaceae > Endoryza. Next base: position 1,042 of record JBJXDV010000098.1, on the reverse strand, counting down.
TATACAATAACAAGAAGGCGAGGAGGTATGCGAAATAGACTGGAAAAATCCGAAGCATCCTGCGCCAATAAAATTGGCCAGCATAGGTTTGAAAGGGTTGATCTTTGCTATTGAGAAGAATCTGGGTAATTAAAAAACCGGATTGCACGAAAAACATTTGAATCCAAATCCAGGAAAATCCGATTGTTGTCCATTCAACACCTTGCAATCTCAAGAAGTGATAGGCCATCACAAAAAAGATTCCGAATCCCCGAATGCCGTCTAATGATTTAATATAACTTTTCATGCCTGGAATGTCGGATTCTTTTCACTATTCAATTTTAATTCAATTGATATATCAAATTTTCAGTTAGTATTTTATTTAAAACGACTCTTGAAATTCAAAAATCGTTGTTCGAAAAAATGATAACTAAGGGAAGAAACAAGTACCGTGATACCAAAGCACAACGCCAGTGAAACATAATCATTGAATATGGGTCTTTTCGTGACGTTACTAAAGATCATAATGATAGGCAAATGAAATACATAAATTCCGTACGAAACTTTTCCAATATACGTGATCACATTTCCCGATAATATTTTAGGACTCTTTTTTATGGCAAACAAAATCAGAGCAGCAAAAAACAAATTCAAAATGGTATAAGACCAAACGTGTTGAAAATTTTTAAGACTCTCCAATGGAAATCCAACACTTGACAGGAGTTTTCCATCGATAGGAATCTTCTCTTGGTTAAACAACAGAAGATTAATAGCTCCAAAAAAAAGACACAGCAAGAAGAAAACAACAGACCAATAGGAAGAATTAATCTTTTCAAGGGAAGTGTTGAAAAGAGTGAGCGCTCCGCCTATTGCAAAAGCGTCTAAATGGCTTACCGTAAATCGATACGTAGCGAAACTGGTTATTTCGGGCGTATAATATTGCGCTAACACATAGGCTAGTAAGAGGCGAAAAACAGGTATGAATACTATGAGAAACAGTACAAAAGTTTTCAATGATTTTCGGGAGAGAAAATAGATAATAAAAGGCCACATCAGGTAGAAC